>NZ_JBGLYU010000069.1:0-21191 GCF_047304235.1 Variovorax sp. Varisp36 | reverse complement strand
TTTTGTCTGGGGGGCGGGTTTTTGTTTATAACACAAATAAATGTTTGTTTTGTTACACAACGCCACGGCGCCGCAAACGGCCGGCGCACATCGATATTTTCACCCACTTGCGGTTAGCCGCTGAATTCCGTCCTGAAACGGTGGCGAACACGGGTCGTGGGCGGGAGGCGAATGAACTACATATATAGCAAGCTGAAGAAAAAAACCAAGTCCCGCGGGCGGATCGCCGCGCCTCACCTCATGGTCAGGCTGAGCTCGGCGCCCGGCTTCCAGTCGCCGCCGCTGGCACTGGTGCGCACGGCGCCCAGGAACAGACGCTCGCTCGGCAGCTTCTTCGCGAGCAGGTAGTCGCGCACGGCCGCGCCGCGTTCGACCGCGAGCTGGCGCATCGACTCTTCGTCGACCGGCACGCTGGCGAACAGCAGCTTCTCCATGTCCGGAACCGGAAGGTCTTTCGCCAGGCCGACGAGGTTGCGCGGCTTGGTGATGTCGGCGCGCTTGTACACGGCGGTCAGCAGCCCGGGGTATTCGGCATCGGTGACGGGCGGCACCTCGGTGCCGGTCTCCCCGCCGCGCACTGCGACCCGGCGCTTCTCGGCGTAGGCGAGCTGGCGCACGCGCTGGCGCTGGTAGGCGTCGCGCTCCTTCTCGAGGCTGGAGGTGCCGACCACCGTCATCTGCAGCGTGGGCCGGTCGGTCAGCGCCTTGGCGACCTTGTCGAGGCCCTCCTTGGCGGTGGCGCCGAGCTCCGAACTGCCGGGCTCGAAAGTAATGGCGCTCGATTCGTCGCTGCCGCCGCCGAGGCCGCCTGTAAGCAAGCGAAACGGTGCCGTCGCGGCCTTGGCGATCAGGTTGACCACGGCCTTCCAGATCAACGGGCCGACGCTGAACTGCGGATCGTTGAGCGACCCGCTGAGTGGCAGGTCGACGTCGATCACGCCGTTGCGGTCGGCCAGCAGCGCCACGGCCAGCTTGACCGGCAGGCTGCTGGTGGAGCCTGCGACTTCGTCGCCGAACTGCAGCTGGTTGAGCACCAGCTTGTTGGTGGCCGTCAGCTGCCCGTCCGGCGCGACCTTGTAGTTGACGTCCATGCTCATCTTGCCGCGCTCGATGCCGTGGCCGGCGTAGCGCACCGAGTACGGCGACAGCGGAGCGAGATCGAGGTCGCGCATCTTGGCGGTGATGTCGAGTTCGAGCGGCTTGGCCAGCGGATTGAGCTTGCCGGTGATTTCCAGCGCCGCGGTCTGCTGCGCCTTGCCGCGCAGTTCCAGGTCGGCCAGCGCGGGGCGGCCGCCCTCGCCCTTGGGCGGGTTCGACGAGAACGAGCTGAGCTTGCCTGTCAGCTCGCTGAGGTCGGCCGAGTAGTTGGGCTTGACGAACAGGTCGGTGAAGTCGATCTTGCCGTTGACCAGGCTCATCGGGCCGAAGTTGATGATGGGTGCGGGGCCCGCATCGGCCGCCGGAGCGGGCCCCGCTGCGGTCGCCACCGGCTTGGCGGATGGAGGTGCCCCGCCGACCATCTCCTCGGCCGACACCGGCGCGCCCCCCGCGGGTTTCTGCACGGGTGCCCGGGCCGTGGTGGTGGAGGTTCCGCCCGGGCCCTTGCGGGTACTGGCCTCGCCGGCCGCCGCCGCAGCCGCGTTCGCCTCGGCCTCGGCCTTCTTGGTCAGGCTCGACAGGTTGAGCCGGCCGGTCGGGTCGACGATCACGCGGGCGAAGAAGTCGGTCAGCGTGGTTTCGCGCACGTCCACGTTCGGCGGGGCGTTGGGCGCCATGCTGACCTGCAGGCCGCGCAGGCTCAAGGTCTTCCAGCTCAGCAACTGGTTGGTGTTGCGATCGAAACCGGGCGACTGCGTGAGGGAGACACTGTTGGCGCGGAAGTCGTCGAGCGCGGTGTCGCCCGCCAGCTTCAGGCTCATGCCCGCCGGCGACGTGGCATAGCGCACCGTGCCGCGGTAGCTCGCGAAGGCGCGCCGGATATCGACGTTGAGCGCGTCCGCGTAGTAGGCCTTGAAGGTATGCGCGGGGAACGACGCCACCTCGAGCCGGCCCTCGGCCGCGAGCGGCTTGAGCACCACGTTGCCCTTGTAGTCGAAGCGGCCCGGCTCGGAGCGACCGGAGCCGATGCGGCCCGAGACTTCCAGCGGCGACGCCGTGCTGGTTTCGGGCGCGATCTTCTGGGCCTGAAGCTTGAAGGCAGTGACTTCCACGGCCACCGGGGTGGCGCCGGCCTTGTCCGCATAGGAAAGCGCACCGTTGTCGATCGCCAGCGTGCCGATGGTCAGCGCCCAGGGCTTGGTGTTGGCGCCCGGTTTCGGCGTCTCTGCGCCTGCGGGCTTGGGCGCGGCGACCTTGGCTTCGGCCTCCTTGGCGCCGCCGCCGGCCGGCGTCTTGAGCCAGCGTTCGAACATCCAGCGCTTTTCGCTGTCGCGCTCGACGCGCACCTTGGGGTTGGTCGCGGTGAACGAGGCCACGTTCAATGTGTGCTTCGTCATGTCGGCCTCGGCATCGACCAGCTCGAAGCGGCCGACGCTCGCCAGCGCGGTCTTGGCCTGGGTCAGCGCGAGACCGTCGGCGGACAGGCGGCGCGCCTTGAACTTCAGGTCGGGCTGGGCCCAGGCGACGTCGATCTGCCCGCTGAGCTTGCCGTCCAGCGTGGGCTCCAGGCTTTGTGCCAGATAGGGTGCGGCCAGCGACAGCGGTAGCGCGTCGACCTCGGTCTGCACGTCCGCCACCTTGTCGGTGGCGGTGCCCTTGAACTTGAGCGAGGCGCCGGCGATGGCCGTGCTGCCGTTGAATGCGGCCGGCTTTTCCATCGGCCAGGTGACGCCCGTGACGTCGATGCCCAGGTCGATCAGGTCGACGGCCGCGGCCGGATTGGTCGTTTCATCGCGCCAGCCGATGCGCCCGCCGTCCAGCGCCAGCTTGTCGACCTGCACTTTCAAGGCCGGCTTTGGCACCGCCTTGCCGGCCGGAGCACTCGCCGTAGCGGCCGGCAGCGGCGCCGCCTTCTCGGCCGCGCCAGTGGATGGATCGGTGGCCAGCAGATTGAGCTTGCCGGCCGCGTCGCGCGCCACCGCCAGCTGCGGCTTGACCAGCGCGACTTCGCTCAGGTGGAACACCGATTCCAGCGGGCGCACGTCGGCCAGCGCCAGCTTGAGCGAGTCGAAGGCCAGCAGGTCGCGGCCGCGCGCATCGGCCACCTTGGCGGTGTGCGCCTCGACCGTGCCGGTGATCCTCAGGCCGGTGGTCTCCGTTTGTTCGAAGCCGATCTTCAGGTCGGCGTCGAGGCTGCCCGCCTGCAGGCGCACCGGCAGGCCGCCGGGGATGTAGCCGAGGTACGGCACCAGGTCGAGCCCCTTGAACTGCACATGGGCGTCGGTCTTGCGGTTGTCGGCGAAGGGCGTGGTGAAGGCGGCCGAGTCGAACTTTCCACCGTTGAGCGCGAAGGCCAGCTTGGGCTCGGTGTTGATGTCGCGCTTGGAATCGAGGTTGCTCAGGAACGGCACCTTGAGCACGAAGTCGCGCAGTTCGTGCTTGCGCTTGACCGTCTGGTCGTCGAAATCGACCGAGCCGCCATTGATCGCGATGTTGTAGATGGCAAAGCGCGCGGGCTTGGCGTTCGGATCGCGCGGCGGGCCCGCCGAGAGCTTGGCCAGGATGTCGTCAATGTCGTATTTGCCGTCGGTCAGGTGCGTGAGCAGGACGGCGGGGCCGTCGATCGTGACTGCGTCGATCACCGGCGCAAGGCGCAGGAGCGACTGCAGTTCGGCATCGGCGTAGATGCGGTTGATGGCCACCTGCGGCTTGCTGCCGTCGGCGGTGGCAATGCGCAGATCGCTCAGCGTGAGTTCGAGCGTCCAGGGTTTGAAATCGATCTTTCCTACTGTTACCTGGCGCCCGAGCTTCTCGCTCGCGATCTTCTGGAGCTGGCTTTTGGCAATCGGCGGCACTGCCAGCCAGGCGATGGCCCAGAAGGCCAGCAGAACCAGCACCGCGACGACCCCACGCCGCGCCCATTTGTTTTGTTTGATCGAAGCAAAGTCCATCAAGGGAGTGTGCCGCAAACGGATGGCCAATCCAGAAGCAAGAAAGCCCGGCAACGCGACGGAATTGTCTTGTTGCCGGGCTTGATGGCGGGCCCAAAACCCATGCCATCGATTCGCGCGACCGGAAGTCAATGGTTCCTGCCGTGCTGGCAGCAAGAGATTGCCACCATGGATCCTCGGCCGCTGAGCCCTTGACTTGCACCTCGGGCTGCCGGACCTCGGAAAACACCTGAAAACTCAGGCCCGTCCAGATTAGGCGTCGCACCCTCGGATTGCAAACGCGTTTTGCCAAGGGGTTTCCCGTAAACCTAAACACCTCTTGCCAGTCGATTTTTTAACCTTTTATTAGCATAAAGAAACAATTTCTTATGCTTGACCGGGTATTTAGCCACGCTAGAATCCGCCCTGCTCCGACTGCCCGATGCAGCAGAGCCTCCCTGAATCCGCTGCCGAATTCCCCCGGCTTGATCAGGTCGCCGCGCCCTCAACCCCCTTCACTCCATGCGCGGAGCCTGATTCGTACCAATCCAAGCGTCGTTGCCTTTCATCCATCGCCTTCCCGGGCGCTGCGAGCAGGTGCCGCACAGAAAGGAAGAGCGATGAACAAGGCGTTCCATGCCACAGCCCGCGGGCTACGGACCTTCGTGTCCGACGTGGCAGACGGCTTTTTTGAAATCACCCACAACGGGTTTGCACTGGTCGGCCTCGCCATCGTGTTCGCGGCCCTCGCCCTCGTGGCGCGGCCCGACCTGCGCCAGACCGGCGAGGAGCAACTGATGGGTTGGCTGCAGTCGCGCAAGCCCGCGCCTGAAGCCACCGACCTGGAGCCGACCGCCATCGAGCGCACAACCGCCGCGAGCCCCGCCGACCTGCCCAAGCAGCAGGCCGCCGTGGCTTACTGGTTGAGCAAGAAGTACCGCGTGGCCGCCGAGCCGTTGAGCGTGCTCGTGGCCGAGGCCTACGGCATCGGCAAGCGCACCAAGATCGATCCGACCCTGATCCTCGCGATCATGGCCGTCGAGTCCAGCTTCAATCCGTTCGCCCAGAGCCAGGTCGGCGCGCAAGGCCTGATGCAGGTCATGACCCGCGTGCACGGCGACAAGTACGAAAGTGCGGGCGGCACGCTCACCGCCTTCGATCCGGTGACCAACATGCGTGTCGGCGTGAAGGTGCTGCAGGAATGCATCACCCGCGCCGGTTCGCTCGAAGGCGGCCTGCGCTACTACGTGGGCGCGGCCAATCTCGAGGACGACGGCGGCTACGCCAGCAAGGTGATGGCCGAGCATGAGCGCCTGCGGCAGGTGGCCAACGGCCGCTCGCCGTCGACTGCCACGCCGCCAAGCGTGCGTGCTCAGCCGATCCCCGTGGTAGTGCCGGCCAAGCCTGAGGAAGGCAGAGAGCCGGCCAAGGTCGCCCTGCTCTCCTCCGTTTCCTGAGCTTCGCGGGCCGGGTGTGAGCTACACTCGGCCGGTACGCGACTGGCGATAGGCGCAGCATCCGAACAAGGTGCCACGCGCTGACGTGGAACACCACTGGGAAGCGTACCGCCTGCACCACAGGCGTTCAGCCGTTCGCCTGGGCAGCCCTTGTTTGGTTGAAGAACAAGGACCTCGTCTTCAAAGGACTGCCATGTACCAACGCAATATCCTGGTCGAACAGACCGATCCCGAAATCTGGGCTGCGATCCAAGCGGAAAACGCGCGCCAGGAACACCACATCGAGCTGATCGCCAGCGAGAACTACGCCTCGCCGGCCGTCATGGCCGCCCAGGGCTCGCAGCTCACCAACAAGTACGCCGAAGGCTACCCGGGCAAGCGCTACTACGGCGGCTGCGAGCACGTCGACGTGGCCGAGCAACTGGCCATCGACCGCATCAAGCAGATCTTCGGCGCCGACGCCGCCAACGTGCAGCCGCATTGCGGCGCCTCGGCCAACGAAGCCGTGATGCTGGCCTTCCTGAAGCCCGGCGACACCATCATGGGCATGAGCCTGGCCGAAGGCGGCCACCTGACGCACGGCATGCCGCTGAACATGAGCGGCAAGTGGTTCAACGTGGTGAGCTACGGCCTGGACGCCAACGAAGCCATCGACTACGACGCGATGGAACGCAAGGCGCACGAGCACATGCCCAAGCTGATCATCGCGGGCGCCTCGGCCTATTCGCTGCGCATCGATTTCGAGCGCTTCGCCAAGGTGGCCAAGGACGTCGGCGCGATCTTCATGGTTGACATCGCCCACTACGCCGGCCTGGTGGCCGCGGGCGTGTATCCCAACCCGGTGCCGCACGCCGACGTCGTCACCTCCACCACCCACAAGAGCCTGCGCGGCCCGCGCGGCGGCATCATTTTGATGAAGTCGCAGCACGAGAAAGCCATCAACAGCGCGATCTTCCCGGGCCTGCAAGGCGGCCCGCTGATGCACGTGATCGCCGCCAAGGCCGTCGCGTTCAAGGAAGCCATGGCGCCCGAGTTCAAGGCCTACCAGCAACAGGTGGTCAGGAATGCTCAGATCGTGGCCGACACCCTTACCGAGCGCGGCCTGCGCATCGTGAGCGGACGCACCGAGAGCCACGTCATGCTGGTCGACCTGCGCGCCAAGGGCATCACCGGCAAGGAAGCCGAAGCCGTGCTGGGCGCCGCCCACATGACGATCAACAAGAACGCGATCCCCAACGACCCGGAAAAGCCGATGGTCACCAGCGGCGTGCGCATCGGCACCCCCGCCATGACCACGCGCGGCTTCAAGGACGAAGAGGCCCGCATCACCGCGAACCTGGTGGCCGACGTGCTCGAGAACCCGCGCGATGCGGCGAACATCGACGCGGTGCGCGCCAAGGTGCACGCGCTGACGAGCCGCTTCCCCGTCTACCGCTGATCACCCGGAAGACCTGACCGCATGAAATGCCCTTTTTGCGGTCATCTTGAAACGCAGGTCGTCGAGACCCGCGTTTCGGAAGACGCCGACTTCGTGCGCAGGCGCCGCCAATGCAGCGCCTGCGACAAGCGCTTCACCACCTACGAGCGGCCCGACGTCAACTTCCCCGTGGTGGTCAAGAAGGACGGCAGCCGCGCCGACTTCGACTCGACCAAGGTGCGCGCCTCGATGATGCTGGCGCTGCGCAAGCGCCCGGTGAGCATCGAGCAGATCGACAACGCCCTGCTGCGCATCGAGCAGAAGCTGCTGGCCAGCGGCCTGCGCGAAATCGACTCGACCAAGGTGGGCGAGCTCGTGATGCGCGAACTCAAGAAGCTCGACAAGGTTGCCTACGTGCGCTTCGCCTCGGTGTACCGCAGCTTCGAGGACGTGGACGAGTTCAGGCAGTTGCTGCGCGACATCTGAGGCGCCCCGCGCGCGGGGGCCGCCTCAGCGGTTCCAGCAGGCTTGTACCTGCGCATTCGAGGCGCTGGTCTGGCCAGCCGCCAGCTTGACGCCCTGATGGTTCACCGTGAGCGTTCCGCACTCGTCGGCGGTCGATGCGCCTTGCGGCACGGCTTGCAGCGTGTAGGTGGTCGCGGTTCTCGCGGCATAGCCGATGGCGTAGTTCGCCGTGCCGGACGACGGCGCCTGGTCGAGCCCGGCCGGCAGCGCAACGATTGCCGGGGGATATTGACCGTTGGCCGTCAGGTAGCGCTCGGTCCATTGCGCGGCCTGCAGCAGTTGCTGCTTGGCATCGGCCCGCTTCGCCCGCAGCACATAGCGCCCGTAGCTCGGGTAGGCAATCGCGGCGAGGATGGCAATCACCGCCGTCACGATCATGAGTTCGACCAGCGTGAAGCCGCGCGAGCGGATCCGGCCATTGTGGGTCTGCGCTTCGGGATATTTGTTCATGGGTAGGGTCCGCTGCGCCGTCAATTCCACGAGATCAGGTTGCGCCAGCCGAAGCGGCGCACGGCTTGCGGCAGGTCGGCTTCGTTGCAGCCGCCGGCTGCATTGCAGATCACGTGCTTGCCTGTTTCATCGGCCTTCTGAGGCCGCAGGACGAGGTCATCCCGGCCTGAACGGTTCCGGAAGCCGAGGTAGGCACCTGCCGTGCCGGTGGACCCGTTGTAGGCGATGCCGTCGGGGATGGCGCCGCTGAAGAAATCGATCACCATCGACCAGCCGTCGTCGCCGGTGCCCGGCGCGCAGTCGAGCGAATTGCTGGCGGAGCCGGGAATGGTGGTCGAGAACAGGCCTGCGCTGCCGCTCAGCGCATCGCCTGGATAGACCATGCGCTCCCCGGTGGCGCCGAACTGGAGATACCAGCCGCGCTTGGCGCTCGCACCGCTGTAGCTCACGCTTTGGCTCGACGCGGTTCGATATTCGGCATCGCCTTCCTTGACCGTATCGACGCCGATGGTCTGTGCCACCAAGTCGGTCAGCGCCGCGGTGCCCGTGCTGCCGTTGGCGCGGTCCCAGACGCCGTACAGGTACTGCGCGGCGGTGCTGCTTTCGTCGCCGGAGACAAACAGCCGGCCGGTGCCGAACATCACCATGTAGCCGCCGCGCGGATGGTCGACGACCAGCGGCGCGGCAGTGATCGGCTGCGTGGCGCCGGCGGCGAACAACGGCACGCCGTCCAGGCTCGATGCGACAGCCGCCGAGCCCATGGTGGCCTTCCACTTGGTGCTGTCGGCATCGCTCAGGTCGAACTTCCAGAGGTTGCCGAGCAGGTCGCCGGCGTAGACATAGTCGACCTTGCCGTCGCCATTGCGGTCCACCACCTGCGGCGCCGAGAGCCCATTGCCGGCGCCCGCGGCCTGCGCGGCGGGAGCCGGGATCTTCAGCACCGACTTGTCGCCGTCGAGATACTGGATCCACAGCATCGCCTTCTCGCTCGTGCTGTTGTAGCCATTGCCCAGGATCACGGCCCTGCGGCCGTTGTTGAGCGACGCCACCTGCAGCGCGCGCTTGGAAAAGGAATCGAGCGCGGGTTGCTGGAACTGGTGGCCGAGGTCGTCGTCGGCGAGCGCGGTCGTGTCGATCAGGGCCACATCTGCGGCGTTGGTCTCGCCGATGTTCTCGGGCTTGGTGACGTCGAGCACGAAATAACCCTTGCCGCCCGCCCCCAGCGTGCCCACGAGGAAGGACTTCCACAGCGCGGCCTTCTCGGTATCGGTGGCCGTGGCGTTGGCGGCCGAACCCATGTAGATGTCGGCCACGAACGGACTACCGTCGACGTAGTACCTGTGCGAGTAGGTGGGTTCGCTGAGCTTCTTGAGTTGGGGCGCCGCCGCCGAGCCGTAGAGGCCCTCGGGTACATAGGCGAACGCTTCTTCGCCGGTGCCGGCGAAGAAGGCGTGCAGCATGCCGTCGTTGGCGCCGACGTAGACCATCGGCGCGCGGGCGATGGTCGAAGCGAATTTGGCATAGCCGTCCTGGGTGAAGCCGCTCCGGGGCTGCCCCGCGTACATGAGGCTGGAGCCCACGATGTCGCCCAGCACGTGGCCACGCCTGCGCAGGTTCAGGCCGGTACCCTCGTTCCTGCGATCGCCGCGCAGGAAGTCGAGGACTCCCCGGCCGAGCGTTTCGCTCGCGGTGTCGGTGCCGGTGCTGCCCTTGAGCGCCGCCTTCTGCGCATCGCTCAGGCTGGCCCATCGGAACGGCACGCCGGAACCGGTGGTCGCGGCATGGGTTGGCGCCGCCGCGGTGGTGCCGGAGAAGCTCAGCACCTTGCGATTGCTGTCGTGCGCGCCCGCCACGGCCATGCGTGCATCGAGCAGTTCGCGCGCTGACCACGCGGGCGTGGCGGCCGGCTTGCCGTTGCTGCCGAACGGCGTGGCCGTCAACTTGCCCGACCAGTCGGCCGTATCGTAGCCGGCCTGGTAGGCCGCCGTGGCTGTCGAGGTCCTGGAGCTGCTGGCCGCAATCGAGGTCAGCGGGGTGCTGGTGTTGAACAGGATCTGCGCCAGGATGGACCTGAAGGCATCGCCGAGTGCCTGCGCGTTCGAGGCCGGCGTGAAGGTGCCTCGGCTGTTGAGCGCGGCGTGCCAGAGGTCCATGCGAACGGCGGCGGCGTTGGATGTCTTTTCATGCCAGTAACCAACGGCACTGCCGGAGTTCCAGTTCATGAAGCCGTTGTAGCCGTCGGCCGTGGAGGTGGTTGCCAAGGTGTTCGCCAATGGGTCGGACCAGGTCATCGAGCCGTCCACCAAGCTGGCATAGTCTCCACTGTAGGTGGGCTGCGACGCGCCCGTCGTAATGGCCGGCGCACCCGTCCAGGACGAAGCAGCGCCAAAGCCGATGGTGTGGGTGGTCAGGTGCTGCCAGGTGGCGGGATCGTTCTTGGGGTTCCAGTACTCGGGGACTGTCGCCGTTCCTACGGTCGCGCTGCCAGGCTCGGCAACGACCTTCTTGAGGTTGTCCGAGATGCCGGACTGCAGGTCGCTGGCCCAGTAGTGAAAGGCCATGTCGGCCAGTGTGGGCCGATATTCCGCCGTCGGCCTCCAGCCGCCGTTCGCGTCCTTCACCCAGTTGAGGCCGCTGTTCACCGCGCCTGCGTCGTCCTTGTAGGGAGCCCGTGGTACATAGGCCACGGCATCGGGCAAGGCGCGGCTGGTTCCATCCGCATTGCCGATGGCCGGCATGCTGAGTGCCGCCGGATCCGGGTTGAAGCCGAACAAGTTGTAGTCGCCGTCCGTCATGAAGATGTGGAAGGACTTGCGGCAGCTCGACTGCGTCGCGCCCTCCACGCCCGGGTCATCCGAATAGGGACTGAATCGGCCTGTCGTCTTCATGTATTCGCCGGCGCGGGTCATCATGGCGTGCAAGGGCGTTCCGCCACCCGCGGCCAGTGCATCGACCCAAGTCATGAAATTGGCGCGCTGCGCGTCGTCCAGCGAACGCATCAGATTCGCATTGGCGCGGCCGTTGACGAGGCAATTGCCGGCCCGATAGATGCCAGCCGCGGTGTCGCCGAAGAAACCGACGCAGCTGTTGTCCTTGTTGTTGTTCATCGCCTGCCAGGAGAGGCGGATCCGGTCGTTGGGGATGTTGGACGCCGAGAAGTTGTCCCTGAGCGCGGTCTTCAGCGCTTCCATCCGGGTGGGCGTTCCGGCTGGTGGTGCCCAGCTTCCGTCCGACGCCTGCGACGACCACGCCATGCTGCCCGAGTTGTCGACCGACACGATCACGTTGGGCGCCGGTTCCTTGATCGCGGTGTTGCGCGGCTCTTGCGCCAGCGGGTATTGCACGGCGTGGCCGGCGGACTGCGCCAGCATCAGCCCGCACAGCACGGTGTTCCTGGAAAACAGATTCATGTTCATAGTCCCTCGCCGTGCTCAGTTGACTTTCCTGACCGCATCCGGGTCGAAAGACTCCTGCAAGACAACCCGCGTGCCGCCGGCCGTGCTCGCAGTGCGCGCGCCGGTGGAAACCGCAGTGATCCGGTACAGCGGCTCGCCGCCGCGCGGTCGGTCGATCACCTCGATCCAGTACCTGGCGCTGGCCAGTGCCGGGCTGCCGGCATCCGGTGCACCCGTGAATCGCCCATAGGCGGCGTGCTGGTCCACATACGCGGAACGGGCCCAGAACTGATAGGCCTCGCTGCCTGAAGCGGCATTCACGGAATCGGCCCCGGCGAAATAGCAGATGCCCCGTTCGCAGCTGTTGGCGCCCCTTCCCACGTAGGCGGTCACCCAGCCCGTGTCCCGGTCTGGGAAGACGCGACCGTCCGCGGCCTTGCGGCAGGGCGACACTGCGAGCGCAGAGCACTTCACGTAGGTCTGGGTCGCGGCATCGAACGCCAGTTGCCGGATGTCGCGCTCCGCATCCAGCAGCGCGGCTTCGGCGGCCTCGAAGGCGCGCTGGTATTCGCGCTGGTTGCCCGCCATCGATTCGAGCAGTTGGGCCATTCGCGCGCCTCCCACCGCCAGCAGCGCCGAGAGCAGCAGCATGATGAGCACGATGAACAGCGAGAACCCCCGGTGCCGCGCTGAGCATCTGCCAGAAACACCGCGGAACCGGCTTTGCCGGGCCGCTGGTGCTGCCCCCCTGCAGGGGGTTGGCGAAGCGACACGAAGTGCGCAAAGACTGGGGGTAGTCATAGATTCCGCAGTGCGAACACCGCCGTGTAAGCGCGGCGCAGCCTGCCGTCGCTGCTGGCTCGCAACGAACCATCGCAATCGACGTAGCTGCCGCCCGGGTTGCTCGTTGAAGTGCCCGCGAGCTGCAGACACACGCGCACCGAGCGGACCTGATCGAAGCTCCCCACGTTCGCGGCCGTCACGTAGCGCACCAGCCGTTCACCTCCCACATCGCCGATGCCGTACATGACGTCGAAGCGCTCGACGCCGTCGATGATCGGCTGCGGCTTGTTGCCGTTGCCGCTGCCCTCGCAGCGCAAGGTACCGTTCACCACCGAGAACTCACTAGTGATCAAGCGCACGTTTCCGGCGTCCGGCGGATTGGCGGGCTTGTACGCTGCACCCGTCGAACCCTTGGCTTGCTGCCCGAGGCAGTCCTTGAAGTAATCGGGGTTCGGTGCATAGCCGACCTTCAGCGTGTCGTTCACCGAACCGACGGCCGCCTCCTGCCCCTTGACCGCGAAGAAGGACGGCTCGCTCGCGAGCTTGGTGTCGACGTCCGCATCGACATTGAAGTAGTACCGCGACCCCGTGGCATCGATCGGGAAGTAGCCAGCCTGCCGGATCTGCTGGCCCAGCAGCCTTAACGCCAGCGCCGACGATTGGTGCAGCACGTTGACGTCGTCGCCTGTCTTGGCGGTGCTGCGCGTCCCGAGCATGCTGGCCATGGCGGCGAGCACCACCAGCATGCCGATGATCAGCGCGACGAGGATTTCGACCAATGTGAAGCCGGCCTGCTGCAGGCGATGAGCGAAGGTCTTGTTGTTCATGGCTGGGGCACCGCGACGATGGCTTCCTGGCAGGCCTTGCCGGTCGGGCAGCTCCAGGCCGAATCCGGTGCGATCGGGTTGACGGCGGCGGGCTCGTCCCAGGCAACGTGCACGAACAGCAAGCCCCCCGCGGCCTTCCTGCTCTGCACGTTCGCCGCCCCGCCCGGCAGCGCACCCGCCACCCTGCGCTTCCAGTTCCACAGATCGTGGGCCGCCAGCTGGGGGGGCGTGCAGCTGGCCGTGGCCCCCGCGCAGGATGGGTCAGGTTGGCTGGCGCTCGCCGCCGACCAATCGGCGACATAAGGACTGCTGGACACGGCGCCCGCCACCGGGTTCGCGCGAATGCGATCGGCCATGTCGCCGGCCAACTGCACGGCGATGTTCTGGTTGTTCGCGCCCACGCTGTCGGAGAGCACGCGCAGCTGGAAGCCGGCCAGTGCAAGCAAGCCGAACGAGAGCACGAGAACGGCCACCAGGGCCTCGATCATCGAGAAGCCTGCCTGCGTTCGGCGCAGCTTGCGCGGCGCGCGAATCGAAACGCTCAGCATGTCCCGCCCCCCTTCACCAGCCGAATCCGCCAGCCGAGCGAGATGCACACGGCAATGTCGTTGGATGAACCCGTGCTTCCCACGGGACGGAAGTCGACACGGGCGACGCTCGAAAAATGGCCCATGGGGTCGAAGGCCATGGATCCGAGGGCACTTTTGTCGACCGCAACGCGCGCGTCGGGGTCTTGCCGCCGAACGATCTCGAACCCGGTGCCACTGCCGACCACCGTTTCCCAACCGCAGCTCCAGTCTGCGCCGGTGCACTCCGCGCGCTGCCGGATGGTCACGACCTGTCCGCGACGCACCGCCTCCGAGCGCGCGTGACTCACGCTCGCCATCAACGCCGAAGCCATGCCCTCGACGCGATACTTCTCGATCAGGCTGTTGAAGCTGGGCAGGGCCAGTGCCAGCAGGATGGCCGTCAATACGATGACGACCATCATTTCGACCAGCGTGAAGCCGCGTGGCGTTCCGCGTCGGCGCAGGTGTGCCAGCACGGACGTGCAGAATCCGTTTTTCATGTTGTACCGTCCGCTGCCTCGCCATTTGGCTGGGGCCGCGGACGTTTCTCCCTGACTGCAATTTTTGGAAATTCTATTGTCGAATTCTTATTGATCGCCTATTGATCGACAGACGGTCAAAACAAACAGATCAACGGATCGGCGGACTCAATTGTTTTAAATTGATTCCCCAATTAATTTGAATTAACAAAAATGACAAATGCGAATTTCATGGCCCATGCGCTGGACCTCGCGCGCCAGGCCGGCCCGGAAACCGATCCCAATCCGCGCGTCGGCTGCGTGCTGGTGGACGCGAATGGCGGGGTGATCGGCCAGGGCTACACCCAGCGGGTCGGCGGCTCGCATGCCGAGGTCATGGCGCTGAGCGATGCCGCGGCACGGGGCCATTCGGTCGCGGGTGCAACCGCCTGGGTCACGCTCGAGCCCTGCGCTCATCACGGCCGCACCGGCCCGTGCTGCGATGCACTGGTCGCGGCAGGCATCGGCCGGGTCGTTGCATCGCTCGCCGATCCCAACCCGCTGGTCGCTGGCCAGGGCTTCGAGCGGCTGCGCGCTGCGGGCGTCGAGGTCGAGGTGGGGCCCGGCGCAGCTGAAGCGCGAGAGCTCAACATCGGCTTTTTCAGCCGCATGGTCCGCAAGACACCCTGGGTGCGGCTCAAGGCCGCAGCCTCGCTGGACGGCAAGACCGGCCTGCACAACGGCGTGAGCCAATGGATCACGTCCGAACCGGCGCGCGCCGACGGCCATGCATGGCGTGCGCGGGCCAGCGCGGTACTGACGGGCGTGGGCACGGTGCTGGAAGACGATCCCCGGCTCGACGTGCGCCTCGTTGAAACCACGCGCCAGCCGCACATGGTGGTGATCGACAGCCAATTGCAGACCCCGCCCGACGCAAAGCTCTTCTTGCCCGGCCGCGCTGTCTGGATCTACGCCGCGGCGCAGGACGGCTCGAAGGCCGCCGCCCTGGAAGCGCGCGGCGCCATCATCACCTTTCTGCCCAATGCGCAGGGCAAGGTCGATCTGGCGGCGATGCTGCGGGATCTCGCCCGGCGTGAGGTCAACGAGCTCCACGTCGAGGCCGGCCACAAACTCAATGGTTCGCTGCTGCGCGAAGGCCTGGTCGACGAACTGCTGGTGTATCTGGCGCCGAAACTCATCGGCGATGGCCTCGGCATGGCGTCCGGCATTCACACGGGCGGCCCGCTGGCCGACCTGGCAGGTGCGCTACCGCTCGAATTCCGGACCTTCGAGCGGATCGGGCCGGACCTCCGGATCGTGGCCCGGGTGGCCGGAAGGGATGCTTTCTAGCGGGCGAATGCGAGCGTCCGACGGCCGGACCCAGGATGTCTGCGAAAATGCGCGGATGTTCACCGGAATCATCACCGGCGTGGGGCGCATCGCCGCCATTCACGACCTCGGCACCTCCTCCTCCTACGGCAAAAGACTCAGCATCGCGGCGCCCGACGGCTACCTCGATGACGTCGGCCTCGGCGACAGCATCGCGCTCAACGGCGCCTGCATGACCGTCACCACGCTCGCCCCCGAGCGACAGCAGTTCACCATCGACATTTCAGCCGAGTCCCTCGACAAGACCGCGGGCCTGACCGACGAAGGCAGCCGCATCAACCTCGAGAAGGCGCTGCGCGCCAGCGACCGCCTCGGCGGGCACATCGTCTCGGGCCACGTGGACGGCATCGGCCGCGTGAGCTTCTTCGAGCCCGTCGGCGAGAGCTGGGAGCTGCGCATCGTTGCGCCGCAGGCGCTGGCCCGCTTCCTGGCGTACAAGGGCTCGATCACCATCAACGGCGTGAGCCTCACGGTCAACAGCGTGAAAGACATCGCCGAAGGCGCCGAGGTCAGCATCAACCTGATCCCGCACACCGTCGAAAACACCTCGCTCGGCAGCCTGCAGGCCGGCTCGAAGGTCAATCTCGAAATCGATACCGTGGCGCGCTACGTGGAGCGCATGCTCCAGGCCGGCGTGCTGGTGCCGCCCTCCACGTATTCCAAGGACACAGCCGAATGAATGTCTCCGTCACGCCGATCGGCGCCCCCCGCGCCGCGCGCGCTCCTGCCCCCATCTCCCCGGTCGAGGAGATCGTGGCCGAGCTCGCCGCCGGCCGCATGGTGATCCTGGTCGACGAGGAAGACCGCGAGAACGAAGGCGACATCGTCATCGCGGCCGACCACATCACGCCCGAAGCCATCAACTTCATGGCGCGCCATGCACGCGGCCTGATCTGCCTCACGCTCTCGCGCGAAATGTGCGAGCGGCTGCAGCTGCCGCCGATGGTCCAGCGCAACGGCGCCAAGCACTCGACCGCGTTCACAGTTTCCATCGAGGCGGCCGAAGGCGTGACCACCGGCATCTCCGCCGCCGATCGCGCCCGCACCGTGCAGGCCGCCGTGGCGCCCAACGCCGTGGCCGCCGACCTGGTGCAACCGGGCCACATCTTCCCGCTGCAGGCGGTGGACGGCGGCGTACTGATGCGCGCCGGCCATACCGAAGCCGGCTGCGACCTGGCCGCCATGGCCGGCTGCTCGCCCGCCTCGGTAATCTGCGAAGTGATGAACGAAGACGGCACGATGGCCCGCCTGCCCGACCTGCAGATCTTCGCGGCCGAGCACGACATCAAGATCGGCACCATCGCCGCGCTGATCGAGCACCGCAGCCGCGTCGAATCGCTGGTCGAGAAGGTCGGCTGCCGCGAGATCCAGACCAATTGGGGTGCCTTCACTGCCCACGCCTTCATCGACAAGCCCAGCCGCGGCGTGCACCTCGCGCTGGTGCGCGGCAAGTGGGCGCCGGAAGACACGGTGTCGGTTCGCGTGCACGAGCCGCTCTCGGTGCTCGACGCGCTCGAAATCAACCGCCCGATGCACTCGTGGAGCCTGGACGCCAGCCTCTCGCACATCGCAGCCGAGGGCAAGGGCGTGGCCGTACTGCTGAACTGCGGCGAAACCGCCGGTGAATTGCTTGCGCAGTTCGACGGCACCGCGCGCCCCGCGCAAGCCCCCGAGCGCGGCCGCATGGACCTGCGCAGCTACGGCATCGGCGCGCAAATCTTGCGCGAATGCGGGGTGCACAAGATGAACCTGCTGGGCACGCCGCGCCGCATGCCGAGCATGGCAGCAGGCTACGGCCTCGAAATTGCCGGCTACCTCACGAAAGACTGAACGACCATGCAAGGTTCAAACAAGGGCGAGACGACGCTCAACGGAAAGGGACTGCGCATCGGCATCGTGCAGGCGCGCTTCAACGCCGACATCACCGACGCGCTGGCCTCGGCCTGCCTCTCGGAGCTCGAGGCACTGGGTGTGGCTGCCAGCGACATCCACCACCTGCAGGTTCCCGGCGCACTCGAAGTGCCCGTGGCCCTGCAGGCGCTCGCCGAGCGCGGCGGCTACCACGCGCTCATTGCGCTGGGCTGCATCATCCGCGGCGAGACCTATCACTTCGAACTCGTGGCCAACGAATCGGGCGCGAGCGTGAGCCGCGTCGCGCTCGACTACCGCCTGCCCATCGCCAACGCGATCCTCACCACCGAAAACCTCGAGCAGGCCATCGCGCGGCAAACCGACAAGGGCCGCGACGCAGCCCAGGTCGCCGTCGAGATGGCGCAACTGCTGGCCACCCTTTCATGACCGAAGACACCTCCAAGCCCCTCAAGCCCGCTGGCGCCAAGCCGCGCCAGTCGCGCGTCGGACTCACCAGCACCGGCGCGCGCAAGGCTTCGGCCAAATCGAACCGCAGCCGCGCGCGCGAGTTCGCGCTGCAGGCGCTCTACCAGCACCTGGTGGGCCGCAACGACCCGACCGACATCGACCATTTCACGCGCGACCTCGCGGGCTTCCACAAGGCCGATGCGCTGCACTACGACGCGCTGCTGCACGGTTCGATCGAAGGCGCCGAGCAGCTCGACGCGCTGATCCGCCCGTTGCTGGATCGCAAGTTCGAAGAGATTTCGCCCATCGAGCACGCCGTGATGTGGATCGGCGTGTACGAGTTCCAGAACTGCCCCGACGTGCCATGGCGCGTGGTGCTCAACGAGTGCATCGAACTCGCCAAGGAATTCGGCGGCACCGACGGCCACAAGTACGTGAACGCCGTGCTGAACGGCCTGGCGCCGCAGCTGCGTCCGCTCGAAGTGGAAGCCGACCGCGCTTCGGGGAAAGCCAAGGCATGAGGATCTCGACGCGCGCACAGCGCATCGAGCCCTTCTACGTGATGGAGGTGGCGAAGGCGGCCGGTGCGCTGGCCCGCGAAGTGGCCCATACCGACCGGCCGATGATCTTCCTGAACATCGGCGAACCCGACTTCACCGCCCCGCCGCTGGTCCAGGAAGCCGCAGCCCGCGCCGTGCGCGCCGGCGCCACGCAGTACACACAGGCCACCGGCCTCGACCACCTGCGCGAACGCATCAGCGGTTGGTACAAGCAGCGCTTCAACGTCGACGTGCCGGCCCGGCGCATCGTCATCACGGCCGGCGCCTCGGCCGCACTGCAGCTGGCCTGCCTCGCGCTGATCGAGTCGGGCGACGAAATTCTCATGCCCGACCCGAGCTATCCGTGCAACCGCCACTTCGTGAGCGCGGCGGACGGCAAGGCCGTGCTGGTGCCGACCACGGCCGAAGAGCGCTTCCAGCTCACGGCCGCCAAGGTTGAGGCCGCCTGGACCGACAGGACGCGCGGCGTGCTGCTGGCGTCGCCCTCCAACCCGACCGGCACCTCCATCGCGCCCGCCGAGCTGCGCCGCATCCACGAGGCGGTGTCGCAGCGCGGCGGCATCACGCTGATCGACGAGATCTACCTCGGCCTCTCGTACGACGACGCATTCGGGCAAACCGCACTGGCCATCGATGACAACGTCATCAGCATCAACAGCTTCAGCAAGTACTTCAACATGACCGGCTGGCGGCTCGGCTGGCTGGTGGTGCCCGAGGCGCTGGTGCCGGTGGTCGAGCGGCTCGCGCAGAACCTCTTCATCTGCGCCAGCACGGTGTCGCAGTACGCGGCGCTCGCCTGCTTCGAGGCCGAGAGCATCGCCGAGTACGAACGCCGCCGCGCCGAATTCAAGGCGCGCCGCGACTGGTTCATCCCGCAGCTGAACGCGCTGGGCCTGAACGTGCCCGTGGTGCCCGACGGCGCCTTCTACGCCTGGGCCGACTGCACCAGCTTCGCCGAGAAGCTCGGCATCTCCGGCAGCTGGGACTTCGCCTTCGAAACCATGAAGCGCGCCCACGTCGCTGTCACGCCCGGCCGCGACTTCGGCACGGCGCAGACAGCGAAGTTCGTGCGCTTCTCCACAGCCAGCTCGATGGCGCACCTGCAGGAATCCATCGAGCGCCTGCGGGCGATGGCAGAGAACCGGGCCCAATGAGCTACGCGTTCCCGATCCGCGTCTACTGGGAAGACACCGATGCCGGCGGCATCGTGTTCTACGCCAACTACCTGAAGTTCATGGAACGCGGCCGCACCGAGTGGCTGCGCTCCCTGGGCGTCGAGCAGCACAAGCTGCGCGAGGAAACCGGCGGCCAGTTCGTGGTGAGCGAAACGCAGCTCAAATACCATCGCCCCTCGCGGCTGGACGACGAACTGCTCGTTACAGCCGATCTTCAACAATTGGGCACGGCGTCGTTGATAATCGGCCAGCGCGTGCTATCAAAAACAGAGCAAGAGCGAACAGATGCCTCGGCGCCTGTCCTGCTGTGCGAAGGCACGATCCGCATCGGCTGGGTGGACGCCGCCACGTTGCGTCCCGCACGCATTCCGAAGCAAGTGACGGGAACCCTCGAGCGCTACAGCGGCTCCATGACACAACCTTTCAAGCCATGAACCAAGACCTCTCCATCATCAATCTCCTGCTCCATGCGAGCTTCGTGGTTCAACTGGTCGTGCTGCTGCTGGTGATCGTCTCGATCGCCAGCTGGGCCGCGATCATCCGCAAGTACTTCGCGCTGCGGCGCATGCGCGCCCTCAACGACGACTTCGAGCGCGAGTTCTGGTCAGGCACCAGCCTGAACGAGCTGTTCGCCTCGGCCGCGCAAAACGCCAAGTTCGCCGGCCCGATGGAGCGCATCTTCGCCTCCGGCATGCGCGAGTACCAGAAGCTGCGCGAACGCCACGTGAGCGACGCCGCCACGCTGCTAGACGGCGCCCGCCGCGCCATGCGCGCGAGCTTCCAGCGCGAGCTCGACGCGGCCGAGCAGAACCTCTCGTTCCTGGCCACCGTGGGTTCGGTGTCGCCGTACGTCGGCCTGTTCGGCACGGTCTGGGGCATCATGCACGCCTTCACCGGCCTCGCGGCCCTCGCCCAGGTGACGCTGGCCACCGTAGCCCCCGGCATCGCCGAGGCGCTGGTGGCCACCGCCATCGGCCTGTTCGCCGCCATTCCCGCGGTGGTCGGCTACAACCGCTTCGCCCGCGAGATCGACAAGATCGCCATCGCCCTCGAGACCTACATCGAGGAGTTCTCCAACATCCTGCAGCGCAACCTCTCGGCCAACCCGAACGCGGGCGCTGCATCGTCGGTGGCTCCGGCCAACCGCTGAGCGAGGCGCAACGCATGCCCGCCGTTTCATCCCGGGGCCGCGGCCGCCGGACGATCAACGAGATCAACATGGTCCCGTTCATCGACGTGATGCTGGTTCTGCTGATCATCTTCATGGTCACCGCGCCGCTCATCACGCCGAGCGTGATCAACCTGCCTTCGGTCGACCGCGCCAACAAGCAGCCCGACAAGCCCATCGAGATCGTCATCAAGAGCGAGGACGAAGTGCAGATCAAGAAGGCCCCGTCCACCGGCACGGGCGGTACCTCGATCCCCATGAGCCAGATCGGCTCGGCCGCCAAGCAGGCCCAGGGCGGCGACGACCAGCGCCCGGTGGTCATCAGCGCCGACAAGTCGGTGAAGTACGAAACCGTCGTGAAGGCGATGAACCAGCTCAAGAAGAGCGGCGTCGAGCGCGTGGGCCTGTCGGTCACGACCACGGGCGGCAAATAAGGCATGTCGCTCGCACTGGATCGCCCCGAGTTCGCGCCGCCGCCGCAGCGCGGCACGCCGCGCGCCGTCGTGCTGGCGCTCATCGCGCATGCGCTGCTGATCGCGGCGCTCACCTGGGGCGTGCGCTGGCGCAGCGATGCCGACGAAGGCGCGGTCGATGCAGAGCTGTGGTCGTCCACGGTTCAGCAGGCAGCGCCTCGCCTGCAGGCGCCGCCGGCACCCACCCCGGTTCCCGCG
>NZ_JBGLYU010000068.1:0-21199 GCF_047304235.1 Variovorax sp. Varisp36 | reverse complement strand
CCGCAGAACCTGCCCCCGCGGTTCCGCCACCCCCGATGGCCGTCGAACCGTTCGCGGTTGCACTGGCGCCAACGCCGCCTGTTCCACCGGTTCCGCCAGCAGTTCCGCTGCTGCCATCTCCACCCGCACCGATCGCGGTGGCCCCGTCGCCGGAAACCGTAGCCGCGCCGCCGCCGCCACTGGTCGTCCAGCCTGGCAGAGTGGGCCCTGCGTTGCCCGCGCCACCGGCCGCATAGCCCGCGGCGTGCGCGCTTCCTGCGACAAGCAAGGTCATCGCCAGCAGTTGCCTTAGCCCCCCTGCGAACCGCCGTTTTCCTCTCGGGCATTCGCGCAAGACTTCATACTCGCCATTGACGTGGATCCGGATGGACATCGACTTCTCCCTCTGTGAACAACCAAGACAAAACATGGCAAAGTGTGTCTTTTCGTTTTCATCGAGGCCATCCCCGAGAACTGGTAAATGAAGGATCTGGATCGGATGAGGAGCCGGCAGCCCGCGTCGCCCGCACAGGCATTGCTTGCCGCGTTGATGGGCGCCCTTCTTTTCTTCCTCCTTGTTTACATCCCTGCGAGGACGCTCGCGCAGCAGCCCCCTCCTCCCGAGTTCCATGTCGAGGCAGTGCGCGGCACGGGCTGGAACGAGACCAGTCCGCCGACCGACGGCTGGACGCGCGTCACGCTGCCCGACAGCTGGGCCGAACGCTGGCCCGGCTTCGACGGCGTGGTCTGGTATCGCCTCACTTGGGAGCAGCCCGAACAGCTGCGTGAAGCGGGCCTGCTGCTGCACTACCTGAACATGGCCGGCGAGGTGTCGCTCAACGGCACGACGATTTCGCGCGACCAGAGCCTGGTCGAGCCGCTCACCCGCGCCTGGAACACGCCGCGCTACTGGCTGCTGGTGCCGCCGTTGCTGAAACCCGGCAGCACCAACACGCTGCTGGTGCGCGTGTCGGGCCTCTTCGCCTACCAGGCAGGGCTGGGGCCGGTGAGCCTGGGCACGCCGGCCGCGACGCAGGCCGAGTTCGACAGCGAACGCCTGGTGCGCCGCGACCTGCAGGTGCTGGGCCTCGCGGTGAGCGCCGCCGTGTCGGCCTTCTTCGCCGCGCTGTGGCTGCTGCGGCGCAAGGAAGGCGCCTACGGCTGGTTCGCCCTGATGAACATGCTGTGGCTGCTGTTCGGCTACAACCAGATCGCCACCAGCCCCTGGCCCTTTGCGAGCAACCACGCATGGCAGGCGCTGAACATCTCGGTGCTGCTGGTCTTCAGCGTGTCCTACCTCGTCTTCGCGCTGCGCTTCTGCGCGCGGCGCATGCCCTGGCTGGAGGGTGCGGCCTTGGTGATCGCGGTCGCCGGCGTGCTCGACCTGTGGCTGGCGCCCGTTTCCGATCTGATCGCGCATCGCGCCATCTGGATGTCGGCAGGAACGCTCATGAGCATCGCCGTGAACTGCGCCTCGATCGTTCACGCCGCGCGCCATCGCGACAGCCCCATGCGCTCGCTGACGCCCTTCATGGCGGTATCGGCGGCCGCGGCCACGCACGACCTGCTGGCGTTCACCCAGTTGATCGACGCCACCATCTACTACACGGCCATCTCGTCCTACGGGCTGCTGCTGGGCATGGCGCTGACGCTGGCCGCGCGCTTCGTGAGCAGCCTCAAGCGCATCGAGAACTTCAACACCGAGCTGATCGAGGAAGTGAACGCGGCCAAGGCCGAACTGGCCGCCACGCTGGCGCAGCAGCATGCGCTGGAGCTGGCCCATGCGCGCATCGGCGAGCGCGTGAACCTGGTGAGCGACCTGCACGACGGGCTGGGCGGCATGCTGGTGGGCAGCATCGCGACACTGGAGCGCAAGCCCGGGAACCTCGGCGCGCCCGAGCTGCTGGCGATGCTCAAGCGCCTGCGCGACGACCTGCGGCTCATCATCGACGCCACCGGCCGCGACGACGGCGCCCGCGCCCTGGGCGAGTTGCTGGCGCCGATGCGCCACCGCAGCGCGCAGTTGCTGGACGCCAACGGCATCGACTGCCGCTGGCAGGTGTCGGGCATCGACACGCTGGAGCTGCCGCCCTCGCAGAGCCTGGACCTGATGCGCTTCCTGCAGGAGGCGCTGACCAACGTGCTCAAGCACAGCGCGAGCCGCCGGGTGGACGTGACGGTGGCGCGCGATGGCGCCGATCTGCGGCTCAGCGTGCGCGACGACGGGCGCGGCTTCGAGGTCGAGGGCCAGACGGCCGGCGCGGGCCTGCGCAATCTGCGCACGCGGGCGCGCCGGCTGGGCGCGGAGCTGCTGCTGCAGTCGCGCCCGGGCGAAACGCAAGTCGCGCTGCGAATGCCGCTGGCAGTCTGATCAGAGCTCCAGCACCAGCCGCCCTTCGCAGGCGCGCGAGCAGCAGGCCATCATCTTGGTGTTGGCGTCGCGCTCCACCCGCGTGAGCACCACGTCACGGTGATCGACCTTGCCGGAGAGCACGCGCACCTCGCAGGAGCCGCACAGGCCTTCCTCGCAATCGCTCTGCACGTCGACGTTCGCAGCGCGCAGCGCGGTCAGCAGAGTCTGGTCGGGCGGCACCGTGAGGACGAGGCCGGAATCCTTCAGCTCCACCTCGAAGGCATGTTCCTTCGACGGATCGAGCGTGGCCAGCGTGGATTCGAAATGCTCCACGCGCAGCGCTCCCTCGGGCCAGGCGGCGCAGCAGTCTTCCAGCGCCTCGAGCATGCGCAGCGGGCCGCAGGCATACACCTGCGCGCCGGGCACCGGCTGCGCGAGCAGCGCCTGCAGGTCGTTGCGCCGGCCCTCACCGGCAATGTGCAGGTGCAGCCGCTCGCCATGCAGCGCGGCCAACTCGTCGACGAAGGCCATGCTGCTGCGGCTGCGGCCGCTGTAGTGCAGCTCGTAGTCCATGCCCAGCGCCTTCGCGCGCCGCGCCATCGCACTCACCGGCGTGATGCCGATGCCGCCGGCGATGAAGATCGCCTTCTTCAGCGACTCGTCGAGCCTGAAGTGGTTGCGCGGGCCGCGAATGCGCAGCCGGTCGCCCGCCTTCACGCTGCCATGCACCCAGGCCGAGCCGCCGCGCCCCTCGGGCTCGTGCAGCACGGCGATCTCGAAGGCGCCCGCGTCGTCCGGGTCGCCGCACAGCGAGTACTGGCGCGACAGCTCGGGCGTGCCGCATTCCACGTCGATGTGTGAACCCGCCGTCCAGCGCGGCAGCGGCTTGCCGTCGGGTGACACGAGGCGCAGCCTGACGATGCCGTCGGCCACGGGAGTCACGGCCTGCACCACCACGGGCCGCGCGATGGCGTGCGCCGAAGGCTCGCCGATGCGCACCGGCACGCGCACGTCGCGCAGGCCGGGGTCCGCGCGCTCGGGGTTGGCGGCCGGGTCCCATTCCACCCACAGGTGCTCGGGGCCGCGGAAGGAGGTGTTCGGCACGTAGGTGAAGCGCTGCTCGGAAAGCCGCATGTGCGGCAGACGGCGCGTGAACTCCTCCAGGAAGATCTGCATCTCCATGCGCGCCAGGTTCTTGCCCATGCACTGGTGAGAGCCGTAGCCGAAGGTGAGATGGTCGCTGGCGTTGTCGCGGCGGATGTCGAACAGGTCGGCATCGGAAAAATGCCCCTCGTCGTGGTTGGCCGAAGAGGTGACGATCAGCAGGCGCGAGCCCGCCGGCAGGTCGACGCCGCCGACCTGAGTGTCTTTCGTGACCATGCGGCGCCACGCGGCCACCGAGCCGTTGTGGCGCAGGCACTCTTCCACCGCGTTGGGAATGAGCCCCGGGTCCTCGCACAGCTCGCGCCACACCTGCGGGTGCTGCAGCAGCAGCTTCACCGCGTTGGCGGTGGCGTTGGCGGTGGTCTCGTGCGCGGCGACGATGCCGGCCATCATCATCGAGTGCAGGTACGAGTCGGTCACCACCTCGGGGTGCTGCATCTGCTTGCGGATGCCGTACTGCATCCAGCCGGGCGCGTCGGGGTCTTGCCGCATCTTGGCCAGCACCTTGCCGGCGTACTGCCAGAAGTTGCCCACCGCGTGCGCCACGGCCACCTGCTCCTCGGGCTTCGGACGGCCCCAGGTGTTGACGGTGTGCGCGATGGAGTACTTGCGCAGCGTGTCCATGTCTTCCTCGGGCACGCCGAGGAAGTGCAGCGCTACCGTGAGCGGGATTTCCCACAGCATCTGGTCGACGAGGTCGGCGCGGCCGTCGTCGATGAAGCGGTCGACGTACTCGCGCGCCAGCTCGCGCACCATGGGCTCGTGGTGCTTCAGCGCCTCGGGCGTGAACGGGTCCATCAGCGCGCGGCGGCGCGGCATGTGGGCGGGCTCGTCCTCGTTCACCAGCGTGCGGTTGAGCGCGAAGCCGTAGGAGGCCAGCACCGCGTTGGCCTCCTCGCCGGTGGGCGTGATCTTCTCGAGCGCGATCGAGGGGCTGAAGGTGATGTTGTCGCGGAACACCGCCTTGATGTCCTCGTAGCGCGTGAGCACCCAGTAGCCCAGCTCGGGGCTGTAGAAGATGGGCTCCTGCTCGCGCGCCCAGCGCACGTACTCGGGCGGGTCCTGCTGGTAGCCGTCCTCGAAGGGGTCGAAGCCGGCGGCGCGCTGGCTCACCGGGCAGCCGGTGGGCGTGCGCTCGGAGGACAGCGCCCCGTGCGCGACGGGGCAGCCGGAGGTGCGCGAGGACGTGACGGTATCGAACATGGCGGGCAGCTTCAGTCGAGGGTGATCTTCAGGTCGCGGATGAGCTTGTGCCAGCGCACCGTCTCGTTCTTCAGCAGCTCGGCGTACTGCGCGGGCGTGTTGCCCACCGGCTCCACGCCGAAGTCGACCATGCGCGTGCGCACCGAGGGCTCGTTGATGGCCGCGACCAGCTGGCGGTTGAGCGTGTTCACCACATCGGCCGGCGTGGCCGAGGGCACCACCACGCCGACCAGCGCGGCGGCCTCGACGTTCTTGTAGCCCAGCTCGGCGAAGGTGGGCACGTCGGGCAGCTGCGGCAGGCGCGTGGGGTTGGCCACGGCCAGGGCCTTCACCTTGCCGCCCTTGATGAAGCCGGAGCCCGCGGCCAGGTCGACCATCATGGCCGGCAGTTGCCCGCCGACCACGTCGGCCAGCGCGGGCGCCGCGCCGCGGTACGGCACATGCACCATGAAGAGCTTGGCTTCCACCTTCAGCAGCTCCATGGCCAGGTGGTGCGGGCTGCCCGCGCCGGCCGAGGCGTAGTTGATGCCGCCGGGCTTGGCCCGGGCCTGGGCGATGAAGTCCTTGGCCGAACTGAAGCCCGAGTTCGCGCCGACGACCAGGATCATCGGGAACTTGCCCATCAGCGTGACGGGCGCCAGGTCTTTCGTGGGGCTGTAGCTCAGCGACTTGTAGAGCGCGGGGTTGAACACCAGCGTGCCGTTGTCGGCCGAGAGGATGGTGTAGCCGTCGGCCGCCGCGCGCGCGGTTTCGGAAGCAGCCAGCGCGGTGTTGCCACCCGGCTTGTTGTCCACCAGCACCGGCTGCGCGACCTGGGTGGACAACGTCTGCGCCACCGTGCGCGCAAGAAAGTCGGAACCGCCGCCGGCCGCGTAGGGAACGATCCAGCGGATCGGCTTGGCGGGAAAGGCCTGCTGTGCGCCGGCGCTGGCAGCGACGGCAGCCAGGGAAAGAACCGCGAGGCAGCGGGCGAAGTGCTTCTTCATAAGGGTGTCTCCGTACTGGATTTTGTGTATTGCGTAATTATCATACGCATAGCGTAATTCACGGATCGCGGGTTTACCCGACCCCATCGCGCGAGCACCTAACATCCAGCCGTCATGACGCAGTCCACGGAATCCGAGCCCTCCTCTCCTCCCACCCGCGAACGCCGCCAGCGCGTGCAGTCCGCCGAGACCGGCATGTCCGTGCTCAAGGGGCTGGCGCACCTGGGCGGGCGCAGCAGCCTGACCGCGCTGTCGGCGCACGTCGCCGAGAGCCCCGCCAAGGTGCACCGCTACCTCGCGAGCCTGATGGAAGCGGGCCTCGTGCTGCAGGACGCCGCCTCGCAGCACTACTACCTGGGCACCGAAGCCATCCAGATCGGGCTGGCCGCCATGCGCCAGGCCGATCCGATCCGGGCGGCCGAGCCCTGCCTGATCCGCCTGCGCGAATCGCTGGAGGTGACCTGCTTCGTGGCGGTGATGGGAAACAAGGGCCCGACCATCGTGCGCTTCGAGGAGCCGGGACTGCCTGTGACGGTGAATGTGCGCGCCGGCTCGGTGATGTCGATGCTGTGGTCGGCCACCGGCCGGGCCTTCCTGGGGCTGCTCGACGAGTCGCGCGTGCTGGCGCTGGCCGAGCAGGAGCTGGCCGATGCCACGCCGGAGATGCGCGCCCTGCTCGACGCGAAAGACCCGATCGGCCAGCTGCGCCACGAGGTGCGGCAGGCGCGCTGCGCGAGCGTCAGGGACACCTACCTGCGCGGCATCAGCGCCGTGGCGGCGCCGGTGTACGACTATGCGGGGAGGGTCTGCGCCGTGATCACCGCGCTGGGCGCCACGGGGGGCTTCGACCCGTCCATCGATGGGCCCATCGCCGCGGCGGTGCGGCAGGAAGCCAGGGCCGCAAGCGCCCTGCTGGGCGCCTCGGCCTGAGGAATCAAGTCCGGATCAGTCCGCCCAGACCACCGTGCCGGTCCACGCAGTGGCCAGCACCACGATGCCGAAGGCGATGCGGTACCAGGCGAACGGAATGAAGTTGTGGGTGCTGATGTACTTCAGCAGCCAGCGCACGCACAACCATGCGCTGATGAACGAGAACACCAGCCCCACCGCGAACAGCGGGAGGTCGGCCACCGACAGCAGCGCGCGCTCCTTGTAGAGGCTGTACACGCCGGCACCGATCAGCGTCGGAATGGCCAGGAAGAACGAGAAATCTGTCGCCGCCTGCCGCGACAGCCCCAGCAGCATGCCGCCGATGATGGTCGAGCCGCTGCGGCTGGTGCCGGGGATCATCGCGAAGCACTGCACCAGGCCGACCTTGAGTGCGTCCCAGGGCGACATGTCGTCGACATGCTCCACGCGCACCGAACCCGGCGGCCGCTTCTCGGCCCAGAGGATGATGAAGCCGCCGATGATGAAGGTGCTCGCCACCACGGTCGGGATGAACAGGTGCGCCTTGATGGCCTTGCCGAACAGCAGGCCCAGCACCACCGCGGGCAGGAAGCCGATGAAGATGTTCAGCGCCAGGCGCTGCGCCTTCGGCTGCCGGGGCAGCGCGACGACGGTCGACTTGATCTTGTGCCAGTAGACCAGGATCACCGCGAAGATCGCGCCGGTCTGGATGGCGATGTCGAAGACCTTGGCCTTGTCGTCGTCGAAACCGAGCAGCGAGCCCGCAAGAATCAGGTGGCCGGTCGACGAGATCGGCAGGAATTCGGTCAGCCCTTCGACGATGCCCATCACGGCGGCCTTGACCAGCAAAACAATGTCCACGCGCACTCCTTTGAAGAGCGGCCATTATCGCGAGGGAGCAGTCAGGCGCCATTCAGGCTCCCCTGTTCGGGTGATGTTCAGACCCGGTGCATTGGCACACAGTCGGGCATGTTCGGGCATGTGTGGCGCCCGAAGGAGCCTTGACCCAATGCGAACGTTCACGCCCAACGACGGGCTCGAAGAACACGCCTCGACCGCCGACGACCACGGCGAAGACCGCCGGAAGAACGCGCAGGATCTCGAGCGCGAGCAGCGCGCCTCGATGCGGCGGGTGGCCGAGGCCACCGGCGCATCGGCCAGCGAGCTGCAGCAGCTGATGCAGCGGCTGCTCGACATCGACCGCTCGGGCACGAGTGTCGGCATCGTGGCGCAGGGCCATATCGCCGCCGACCGCATGCAATCGGGCATGCCGGTGCTGGACCTCGGCGGCGGCAACATGGCCGAACAGCAGGTCGACGCCATGCAGAGCATCGATTTCCGGCTGCTCGAAACGCTGGACCCGGCGCACGACAAGAAGTGGTACGCCCGCTGGAAGTTCTGGAGCTTCATCCTCGGTGCGGCCGGCCCCGAGGCCGCGCTCACGCTGCAGGGCCTGGCGCTGCGCCCCACCGAGCCCGGCGATGCGCACGCCGACCTGGTGGCCAAGGCGCGCAAGGTGCTGGAAAGCTGGCGCCGCACCTCCGAGCCGCTGTTCTGGGCAGCCGTCGAGTGCTACGTGCGGCAGCAGTCGTTCTCGCTCGAAACGCAGGCCTACCTGATGCACTGCATCGCCGCCGTGTTCGCGGGCACCCCGATGAAGCTGTCGAACGCGCAGAGCGAGCAGCTCGCGGGCGTGCTCATCGACACCTATTGCGATGCGCTGGGCACCTCGGCGTGCATGCCCTCGGCGGGCATCTACCGGCGGCTGTCGCAAGGCCTGGACGCAACCGACCGCGAAACCGGCATACCCCGCTACCTGGGGCGCAGCGACGCGGCGCAGATCGCGATGACGGCGCTGTTCTCGGTCATCGAAGGCTCGCGCTCACGCTGACCCGGGCCCGATGCGCCGGCGCAGTGCGCGCACTGCGCTGTCGACCGTGGTCAGCACCGGCAGGCCGCTGGCCGTTTCGCAGGCGGCGCGCGCGCGCGCCATGCTGAACTGGGCCAAGGCAATGCGCGTGCAGCCGCGCTTGCTCAGGGCCACGGCCTGCGCGGCGATCAGGGCGTCGTGCTGCTGCGTGTCGCCGGCATTCAATGCGTCGAGCGCGCCTTCGGCCAGCGCGGGTTCGATTGCCGTACCCCGCGGAAACTCGGGCGGCATGGAGGCCAGCGTCGGCGCGAAGGTGGCGATCAGCCCGAGCCGCCCCTGCCCTTGCGCCACCTCGTCGATCATGGCTTCGTTGGGCTTGAGCACCGGAATGCCCACATGGCGCCGCGCCACCGCCTCGATGCACGGCCCGAAGGCCGAGCAGGTGAAGAGAATGCCCTGCGCGCCCGTGTCGACCGCGTACTGCGCGAGCCGCTGGAAGCGCTCGTGCATGGCGCCGTCGAGCCCCTTGCTGCCGTTGCGCGCGAGGTCGGCCGACAGGCTGTCGTCGAGCAGGTTCATGCGCCGAGCCTCGGGCCAGTCGCGCGCGAAGGCGTCGTTGATGGGCGCGACCGAGTGCGACAGGGCGTGGATCAGGGCAATGCGAGTCATGGGATGATGGGGTTCAGATGCCCTTCGACGAGGGGTTCGCGAAGGCGTCCTTCGTCTCGGCGTTGAGCGGGTAGTTGATGTTGATGCCCTTCGGCGGGATGGGCGACATGAACCACTTGGCATAGAGCTTTTCCATCTCGCCTGACTTCATCATGCCCGACACCACGCGGTCGACCAGCGCCTTGAAGGCCGGGTCGTCCTTGCGAAACATCAGCGACTGGTTCTCGGTGCGAAGGCTCTCGCCGGTGATGAGGAAGTCCTTCGGGTTGCGCGCATTCGCGATCTGCCCGGCCAGCAGGACGTCGTCGAGCACGAAGGCCTGGGCGCGGCCGCTTTCCACCAGCAGGAAGGAGTCGCTGTGGTCCTTGCCCGCGAGGTTGGTCACGTCGAGGCTGCGGCCCCGGTCGGCCTCGCGCAGCAGGCGGAACGAGGTGGTGCCGGTGGTGGTGGCCACGGTCTTGCCCTGCAGGTCGGCGATGCCCTTGATGCCCGAATCGGCCTTCACCAGCATGCGCACGTTGTAGCGGAAGATGTCCGGCGAGAACGCCACCTGCTTCTGGCGCTCGACCAGGTTGGTGGTGGAGCCGCACTCGATGTCGACCGTGCCGTTCTGCACCAGCGGCATGCGGTTGGCGGAGGTGACAGCCTGGTACTTGATCTCGATGGCGGGCAGCTTCAGCTCGGCCTTCACCGCCTCGACGATGCGGTTGCAGATCTCGATGCTGTAGCCCACCGGCTTGAGGTTGCCGTCGAGGTACGAGAAGCCGAACGACGACTCGCGGTAGCCGAAGGTGATGGCGCCGCTGGCCTTGATCTTGGCAAGCGTGTCGTTGTCCTGGGCCTGTGCGGCCGTGAGCGGCATGAGGGCCGCGAAGAGCACCGCGAGCGCGGTGGCACCGAAGGGAAACGGCAGACGAAGCTTGGGCATGGAACGCTCCTCGGAACGACGGTTGAAGGAAAAGGGAACTGAAAAAGTGGTGCTCAGCGCGCAGCTGCCGCAGCGGCGCGCGTGACAGCGTCGATGGAGGCCGCGAGCCGCGCGGCGATCTCCTGCAGGTCCTGCCGCGTGGCGATGAAGGGCGGTGCCAGCAGCACGTGGTCGCCCTGCCGGCCATCGACCGTGCCGCCGAAGGGGTAGCACAGCAGGCCACGCGCCATGGCGTCCTTCTTGACGGTGGCGTTGAGCTTCAGCGCCGGATCGAACGGCGCCTTGCTCGCGCGATCGGCCACCAACTCGATGCCCCAGAAGAAGCCGCGGCCACGGATGTCGCCCACGTGCGGGTGCGCGCCCAGCGCCTCGGCCAGCATCGCGCCGAACGCAATGCCGTCTTCGCGCACCTTGGCCACCAGCCCGTCGCGCCGGATCACCCGCTGCACCGCGAGCGCGGCGGCACAGGCCATCGGATGGCCGAGGTAGGTGTGGCCGTGCTGGAAGAAGCCGCTGCCCTTCGACATGGCATCGACGATGCTGCGCTGCGCCAGCACCGCGCCGATGGGCTGGTAGCCGCCGCCCAAGCCCTTGGCAACGGTCATCAGGTCGGGCACCACGCCCTCCTGCTCGCAGGCGTGCAGCGAGCCGGTGCGGCCCATGCCGCACATCACCTCGTCGAGGATCAGCAGCACGCCGTACTTGTCGCACACCGCGCGCACCGCCTTGAAGTAGCCCGGCACGGGCGTGAGCACGCCGGCCGTGGCACCGCCGACGGTCTCGGCCACGAAGGCGATCACCCGGTCGGCACCCTGCGCGAGAATGGCCGCCTCGAGTTCGGCCGCGAGGCGCAGGCCGTACTGTTCGGCGCTTTCGTCGGCGCGCTGCTCGCGGTACGGATAGCACGGCGCCACATGCGTGGCCGGCACGAGAATCGGCGCGAAGGGCTCGCGCCGCCACGCGTTGCCGCCCACCGCCAGCGCGCCGAGCGTATTGCCGTGATAGCTCTGGCGGCGCGCGATGAAGTGCGTGCGCTGCGGCTGGCCAATTTCGACGAAGTATTGCCGCGCCATCTTCAGCGCCGACTCCACCGCCTCCGAACCGCCGCTCACCAGGTAGACGTGGCTCATGCCTTCGGGAGCGGAGCCGATCATCTCGTCGGCCAGCTGTTCGGCCACCTCGCTCGTGAAGAAGCTGGTGTGCGCATAGGCCAGCTTGTCGAGCTGGGCGTGCATGGCGGCCAGCACCTCGGGGTGCGCATGGCCCAGCGACGACACCGCAGCGCCGCCCGAAGCGTCGAGGTATTCGCGGCCTTCGGCGTCACGGATGAACATGCCGTGGGAGCCGGCGGCTACGGGCGGGGTCTGGCGAAGGTGGCGGTGGAAGACGTGCGTCATGGTGTTTCGGATGCTTGGAACCAACGTTTCGCCCGGATTATTGTTTGGAACATTTGTTCCGTCAACTGTTCCCATCTTCCACCTCCGGTACATTTGTTCCAACCGCAGCCGAAGAGAGATAGAACCATGAGCGCCGCCGCGGGGCCGCCCCAAGCAAGCGCGCACCGCGGTGCGAAGCACGGAGGTCATCCAATGAACACCAGAGAGCAGATCCGCCAGCGTTTCAACGAACTGAGCCCCGCACTGCAGCAGGTGGCGCGCTACGTGCTCGACCATCCGAACGAGGTGGTCACGGGCTCGATGCGCAACGTCGGCACGCGTTCGCAGAGCACGCCTGCCACGCTCGTGCGGTTCGCCCAGCATCTGGGTTTCGGAGGCTGGCCGCAGCTCAAGGAAGCATTTGCCGCCGACATGGGCCTGGGCTCCGAAACCTACGGCGGGCGCGCCAAGCAGCTCGTCGGCCGCGCGAAAGACCAGACGCTGACCGGCGAAATGTTCGAGGTGCAGCGCCGCAACCTCGAGGCCACCCACCAGCAAAGCGAGCAGGCGCTGCAGAAGGCCTGCGTGCTGATCGAGAAGGCGCCGGCCGTGCACGCCGCGGGTTTCAGGGCGTGCTTTCCGATCGCCTTTTCATTCGTCTACGTGTACCGGCTCTTCCGCGCCAGCGTGCACCTGGTCGACGGCCAGGGCGGCTCGCTGGAGATGCAGCAGCGCGCTTTCGCCAAGGGCGACGCGCTGGTGGTGGCGAGCTTTGCGCCCTACTCGCGCGAGGCGCTGCAGGTGGCGCAGGCGGCCCGGGCGGCGGGCTGCCGCATCGTTGCCATCACCGACAGTGCGGCCTCGCCGCTGTCGCTGCTGGCGGACGAGACCCTGCTCTTCACGATCAACAGCCCCTCGTTCTTCCCCTCGGTCGCGGCCGGGGTGGCGGTAACGGAAGCGCTGGTCGAACTGCTGGCCAGCCGCGCCGGCAAGCCCGTGATCCGGCGCATCGACCAGGCGGAGGCGCAACTGTTCGAATCGGGGGCCTACCTCACGGCCCCGGCGGCGCGGGGCAGCTAGCTTCCTCCAGCGGAACCCTGCCCGCAATGGTGTATCCAACCGTTGTCGCGGCGCCTTGTCGCGACAGGAGGTAATGACCATGAAGCAAGTGAAGCATTGGCAAGACCCTGTCAACGCCGTCGCCGGCGCCTGGCTGATCGTCTCGCCCTGGGTTCTGGGCTTTTCGGGCACGACGGCCGCCATGTGGACGATGGTTGCGACCGGCATCCTGCTCGGCGCGGTGGCGCTCGGTGCGACCTTCGTGCCCCGGCAGTGGGAAGAATGGACCGAGGTGGGCCTGGCAGCCTGGCTCGCGGTTTCGCCCTGGGTGCTCGGTTTCCGCGGCATCGAGATGGCCATGGTCAACGCGGTGCTCGTGGCCGCGGTGATCCTGGTGCTGGCGCTGTGGGTGCTGGTGACCGACAAGGACTACCTGGGCCACACCATCGACCGTACGGCGCATTGACCGCCCGGACGTCGTGACATTGCAATCAGGCCCGGCGAAGCGCCTGCGCTGACCCTCGGGCTTGCGGATGGGCCTCGCGCCCATCCCCGGCATCGCCGCTCTACTGCGTGCGGGAAGCGGCGGGGTGCGGTGCTGCCGCATCCGCCTTGGCGTTGCCCTCCATCCACCCGGCCTGCCATCCGCCACCCATCGCCTGGATCAGCGCGACGGCGGTGTTCTGGCGATTGACCTGCAGTTGCACCAGCGTGCGCCGCGCGCTGAGCGCGGCAGCCTGTGCCGTGACCACGTCGGTGTAGCTCACCTGTGCGGCGCGGTAGCGGTTGAGCAGCTGCTGCTCGGTCTTGTCGGCCGCCGCGGATGCCTCGCGGCGCAGGCCCTCTTGCTGCGCGAGCGTTGCGCTGGCGGTGAGCTGGTCTTCCACGGCCTGGAAGGCGGTGAGCACTGTCTGGCGGTAGCGCGCCACGCTGGACTCGTAGCCGGCCTTGGCGGAATCGACATTGGCCGCAATCGCGCCCGCGTCGAATATCACCTGTGCCACCGACAGCCCGAGCCCCCACAGTGTGTTGGCCGAGCCGAACAGATCCTTCACGCGGCTTGCGTTGCTGCCCACCGAGGCCGTGAGGCCGATGTTCGGGAAGTACGCCGCGCGCGCAATGCCGATCTGCGCATTGGCCGCCGCCACCGAGCGCTCGGCCGCCGCGATGTCGGGCCGGCGCTGCAGCAGCGTGGAAGGCACGCCGAGCGGCACACCGGGCACCATGGGCGTCCATTGCGCGGCCGGCAGGCTGAAGTCGGCGGGCGCCACGCCCAGCAGCATCGCAATGGCGTGCTCGTAGGTGGAGCGCGTGCGCTGCAGGCCCACGCGCTCGGCCTTGGCGTTGACGAGCTGCGTCTGCGCCTGCAGCACATCGGTCTGCGCGGCGATGCCGGCCGCATAGCGGTTGCTCGTGATCTCGAAGGCGCGCTGATAGCCCTGGATGGTCTCGTCGAGCAGCACGATCTCGGCATCGGCCTCGCGCAGGGAAAAGTAGTTGGTCGCGAGGCTGCCAATGGCCGAGAGCCGCGCGGCCGCAAGATCGGCCTCGCTCGCCTGCGCGTTGGCCTGCGCGCTGCTCACGGCTTCGCGCAGGCGGCCCCACACATCGGGCGTCCAGCTCGCGCCGAGCGTGGCCGAGAAAGTGTTCGCCGGGCTCGACGTGCTGCTGCCGCCCACCGTGCCGGAGCGCTTGCCCGAACCGTCGAGCGACACCGACGGGAACAGTGCCGCCCGCTCGCCGCGCACCAGCGCCAGGGCCTGCGTGTAGTTGGCCACCGCCGCGGCGATGTTCTGGTTCGACACCTGCACGCGGCCAGCCAGTTCGTCGAGCGTGGGGTCAGCGAACAGCTTCCACCACTCGCCGCGGTCGAGCGCATCGGCCGGCGCGGCGGGCAGCCAGCCTTCGGCGGTTTTCTGCTCTTTCCAGTCGATGGACGCGGCGGTGGTGGGCTGCACGTAGCGCGGGCCGACGGCGCAGCCGGCGAGGGCCGCGGCGAGCGCGAGCGCCGAGAGCGAAAAGCGCGAAGTGGAAAGCAGTGCGTTCATGGCGGTGTTGTTCTCAGACGGGCGTGGCACGGCTCAATTCGTGTTCATGTTTGCTTCGGCGGCGCAGCTTGTCCAGCAACAGGTAGACCACTGGCGTCGTCAACAGGGTCAACAGCTGGCTCGCGATCAGCCCGCCGATGATGGCCACGCCCAGCGGCCGGCGCAGCTCGGCGCCCTCCCCGAAGCCGATGGCCAGCGGTAGCGCGCCCAACGCGGCTGCCAGCGTGGTCATCAGGATCGGTCGGAAGCGCAGCAGGCAGGCCTCGCGGACCGCCTCGAGCGGCGTGAGCCCGCGCGAGCGCTCCGCCTCCAGCGCAAAGTCGATGATCAGGATGGCGTTCTTCTTCACGATACCGATCAGCAGGAACACGCCGATCAGCGCAATGATCGAGAACTCCATGCGGAACATCAGCAGCGCCAGCACCGCGCCCACGCCGGCCGACGGCAGCGTCGACAGCACGGTGATCGGATGCACCAGGCTTTCATAGAGGATGCCCAGCACGATGTAGATCACGACCAGCGCCGCCAGGATCAGCATCAACTGCTGCCCCTGCGACTGCTGCGCACTGGCTGCCGTGCCGGCGAACGCGCCGCGCACGTTGGTGGGCATGGCGATGTTGGCCTCGGCCTTGGCGATGGCCTCGCGCGCGTCGCCGAGGTTCGCGCCCTCGGCAAGGTTGAACGAGATCGTGGTCGCCAACTCGCCGTCTTCATGGCTTACCGAGGTTGCGACGGATTGCTCCTCGAACTTCGCCACCGCCGACAGCGGCACCAGGGCGGTGGGCGTGTTGCTGAGCACGTTGCCGGTCGACGCGCCGCGCAGGCCCGCGTTGGCCGAGACCGGCACCGTCGCGCTCGCGGCCGTGGCCGATGCCGCCGAACTGCCGGAGGACGACGTGGTGCCCGTCGCCGCCGCCACCTGCGTGGTCACCGTCTGCCCGCCGATCACCGAGGTCTTGGTCGCCGGCACGTACACATCGCTCAGCGAATTGGGGCTGCGCGTGTAGCGCGGCGCCCACTCCATCACCACGTGGTACTGGTTGAGCTCGGTGTAGATGGTTGCCACCTGCCGCTGGCCGAAGGCGTTGTAGAGCGCGTTGTCGATGGCGGTGGAAGTCAGGCCGAGCCGGCGCGCGCTGTCCGGGTCGACCTTGGCCACCGTCTCCACGCCGTTCTGGTCCTGGTCGGTGTCGATGTCGGTCAGCACCGGCTGCAGCTTCAGTTCGTCGGACAGCTTGACGGCCCAGGTGCGCAGGTCGGCCAGGCTGTCGCTCTTGAGCGAGTACTGGTAGGTGGAATTGCTGGCGCGGCCGCCCGAGCGCACGTCCTGCACGGGGCCGAGGAAAACGCGCAGGCCGGTCACCTCGTTGAGCTGCGGCCGCAGCCGCGCGATCACGGCCAGGCCGCTTTCCGTGCGCTGGTTGGCCGGCTTCAGGTTGACGAACATGAAGCCGCCACCCGCACGCGATCCGCCGGTGAAGCCGATCACCGTGTCAACCGCGGGGTCCTTGCGGACGATATCGATCACTTGCCGCAGCTTGTCGGCCAGCGCCTGCGACGAAATGCTCTGGTCGGCGCGCAGCCCGCCGTTGAGCTGGCCGCTGTCCTGCTGCGGAAAGAAACCCTTGGGCGCGGCGCTGAAGAGGTAGACGTTGAGCCCGACTACTGCCACCAGAATGAGCATGACGAGCGCCTTGCTGTCGAGCGCCCAGTCGAGGCTGTTCTCGTAGCGCTTGAGCACCCAGTCGTAGCTGCGCGCCGCCATGCGGCCGAGGCGTCCCTGCGGCTTGTTCTTGTCGTGCTCGCCGCCGGGCTTCAGGAGCCATGCGCACATCATCGGCGTGGTGGTGAGCGAGATGACCAGCGAGATCATTACCGCCGCCGACAGCGTGATCGCGAACTCGCGGAACAGCCGCCCCACCTGCCCGCCCATGAACAGCAGCGGAATGAACACCGCCACCAGCGACACGCTGATCGACAGCACGGTGAAGCCCACTTCCTTCGCGCCCAGCAGCGCCGCCTTCATGCGCGTCATGCCCGACTCGATGTGCCGGCTGGTGTTCTCGAGCACGACGATGGCGTCGTCCACCACGAAGCCCGTCGCCACCGTGAGCGCCATCAGGCTCAGGTTGTTGAGGCTGAAGCCCAGCAGGTACATCACCCCGAAGGTGCCGAGCAGGGCCGCCACCGTGGCCACCGCCGGCACGATGGTGGCGCGAACGCTGCGCAGGAACAGGCTGACCACCAGCACCACGAGCAGCACCGCGGCGATCAGCGTGAACTCGACCTCGCGCAACGAGGCGCGGATGGAGTTGGTGCTGTCCGACGCGACCTGCAGCGTGACGTCGGGCGGCAGTTGCGCCTGCAGTTCGGGCAGCAGCGCGCGCACGCTGTCGACGGTTTCGATGATGTTGGCCGAGGGCTGCCGCGTGATGAGGATGACGATCGCCGGCTGGCCATTGAAGAGGCCCAGCGTGCGCGTGTCTTCCACGCCGTCGAGCACCTCCGCCACGTCCTGCAGCCGCACCGCCGCGCCGTTTCGCCAGGCCACCACCATCGAGGCGTAGTCGCTGGCGCGCAGGGCCGGCGTCTGCGTGTAGATCTGGAGCTTGCGGCCTTCGCCCTGCACGATGCCCTTGGGGCGGTTGGCGTTGGAGGCCTGGATGGCGGCACGCACGTCCTCGGTGCTGATGCCGTAGCGGTTGAGCGCGAAAGGCAGCAGTTCCACGCGCACCGCGGGAAGCGAGCCGCCGCCGATCTCCACGTCGCCCACCCCATCCACCTGCGACAGTCGCTGGCTCACGATGTTCGAGACGGCGTCGTAGATCTGGCCCGGGGTCTTGGTCTTGGACGTGAGGGCCAGGATGATGACCGGCGAGGCCGCCGGGTTGGCCTTGCGGTAGGTCGGGTTGCTGCGCAGCGTGGCGGGAAGGTCCACGCGGCTGGCGTTGATGGCGGCCTGCACTTCGCGGGCCGCGCCGTCGATGTTGCGGCTCAGGTCGAACTGCAGGGTGACTCTTGAGGAGCCTACCGAGCTGGTGGACGTCATTTCGTTGACGCCTGCGATGGTGCCCAGGTGGCGCTCCAGCGGGGTTGCCACGCTGGTTGCCATCGTCTCGGGGCTTGCTCCCGGGATGGATGCTCTTACCGAGATGACCGGGTAGTCGACCTGGGGTAGCGGTGAGACGGGGAGGACGAAGAACGCGGCGATGCCTGCGAGGGCGACGCCGATGGTCAGCAGGACTGTGCCTATGGGGCGGCGGACGAAGGGCAGCGAGAGATTCATCGCTGTGCCCCCTGCTCGGGGCGCCGGCCGGGCCTCGGCCCCGGAAAGCAAACCAGGCACCAGGAGTCAGACAGCATCAAACCGCCTCCTCCTCGATCACGACCCGTCGAGAGCTCCCCCCACCCAGCCGGTCAAACGCCAGGTAGATCACAGGCGTGGTAAACAGCGTCAGCAACTGGCTGACGATCAGCCCGCCGAAGATCGCCAAGCCCAGAGGCCTGCGCAACTCGGCGCCTTCCCCAAAACTCAACATCAAAGGAATGGCAGCAAACAAGGCGGCCAGCGTCGTCATCAAGATGGGCCGGAAGCGCAGCAAGGCAGCCTGATGAATGGCTTCGCGCGCAGACTTGCCCTGGGTACGCTCCGCATCGATAGCGAAGTCGATCATCATGATCGCGTTCTTCTTCACGATGCCGATCAGCAGGATGATCCCGATGATCCCGATCACCCCCAGGTCGTTGCCCGTGATCATCAACGCGAGCAACGCACCGACCCCGGCAGAAGGCAGCGTGGACAGGATCGTCAGCGGATGCACGTAGCTCTCGTACAGCACCCCCAGCACGATGTACACGCAGACCACGGCGGCAAGAATCAGCCACAGCTGGTTCGACAGCGACCTCTCGTAGGCCCCTGAAGCGCCCAGGAAAGTCATCGTCACGCTGCCCGGCAGCCCGATCTCCTTGGCCGCCGCGCGAATCGCATCGACCGAAGCGCCAAGCGAAACCCCAGGTGCGGTATCGAAGTTCAGCGTGCTCGCCGGGTACTGCGCCACGTGCGTGATCTGCAGCGGTGCCTGCTGCTCGGTGATGTCGGCGATGGCGGACAGCGGCGTCGCAGTGCCGGAGCCCGCGATCAGGCTCAGCTGCCCGAGCGTCTGCGGCGTGTTCACCATCCCGGGCTGCGCCTCGAGGATCACGCGGTACTGGTTCGTCTCGGTGAAGATCGTCGACACGATGCGCTGGCCGAAGGCGCTGTAGAGCGCATCGTCCACCGTGCTCGCGGTGATCGACAGCCGGGCCGCCGTATCGCGGTTCACGTTCACGAAGGCGGCCAGCCCTTGCGCCCCGGCATCGCTGCTCACGTTGCGCACCTTGTCGGAGTCCTGCAGCTTCGCCACGAGCTTCTTCATCCACCCGGTGATCGTCGCGCTGTCCACGCCTTCGAGCGACACGCGGTATTCGGTCGGCCCGGTCTCGGCGTCGATGGTCAGGTCTTGCGTGGGCTGCAGGTACAGCGTGACGCCGGCCACCTGCCGCGCGCGTTCGCGCAGCCGGTCCATCACCTTCTGCTGGCTGTCGTGGCCGGACTTCAGGTTGATGAGCATGCTGCCCGTATGCAGCATGGTGTTGTTGGCGGCGTCCACGCCGACAAAGGAGCTGAGGTTCTCCACGTCGGGGTCGTCCAGAATCGCGCGGGCCGCCTGCTGCTGCAGCTGCGACATGCGGTCGAACGACACGTCCTGCGCCGCCTGGATGCGGCCCTGCAGCTGGCCGGTGTCCTGCGTGGGGAACAGGCCCTTCGGGATCGTGAGGTACAGCACCACGGTCAGCACCATGGTGAGCAAGGCGACCAGCAGCGTGAGCGGCTGGTGATCGATCACCCAATGCAGCGAACGGTCGTAGCGCAGCATCACGCCTTCGAAGAAACGCTGGGCACGCGCGCCGAAGCCCGTGCCGCCTTCTTTCTTCGGCTGGTGCTTGAGCCAGCGCGCCGACATCATCGGCACGAGCGTGAGCGAGACCACGGCCGAGATCAGGATGGTGATGGCCAGCGTCACCGCGAACTCGCGAAACAGCCGCCCCACCACGTCGCCCATGAAGAGCAGCGGGATCAGCACGGCAATAAGCGACACCGTCAGCGAGATGATGGTGAAGCCGATCTGCGTCGCGCCCTTGAAGGCCGCCTGCAGGGGCTTCTCGCCCTCCTCGATGTAGCGCGCGATGTTCTCGATCATCACGATCGCGTCGTCCACCACGAAGCCGGTGGCGATGGTCAGCGCCATCAGGCTCAGGTTGTTCAGACTGTAGCCCAGCATGTACATCAGGCCGAAGGTGCCGATGAGCGAGATGGGCACCGCGACACTGGCAATGACGGTGGCGCGCAGGCTGCCGAGAAAGGCGAAGATCACCAGCACCACCAGCACCACGGCCAGCACCAGTTCCATCTCCACGTGCTGCACCGAAGCGCGGATGCCCGCGGTGCGGTCGCTGAGCACTTCGATCTTCAGGCCCGCGGGAAAGCCGGCCTGCAGCTCGGGCAGCAGCTTCTTGATGGCGTTGACGGTGGCGATCACGTTCGCGCCCGGCTGGCGCTGCACGTTCAGGATGATGGCCGGCGTGAGCTTGCCCTCACCGGCCTCGGCGGCCCCGGGCTGGCGCCGGGCCGTCCCAAGGCAGTCGCCCCCCTGGGGGGGAGGTTGCGAAGCAACTTCGGGGGGGCACTTTGTCCCGGCCCATGCGCCGAGCTGCGTGTTCTCGGCGCTGTTGACCACCTGCGCCACGTCGACCATGCGGATCGGCGCGCCCTTCTTGTAGCTGACGATGAGGTTCTTGTAGTCCTCGACCGTGAGCAGCTGGTCGTTCGAGTTGATGGTGTAGGCGCGCTTGGGGCCGTCGAAGCTGCCCTTGGCGCCGTTCGAGTTGGCCGCGCTGATGGCGGTACGCAGCGTGTCCAGCCCGATGCCGTTGGCGGCGAGGGCCTGCGTGTTGGCCTGGATGCGCACGGCCGGGCGCTGCCCGCCGCTGAGCGACACCAGCCCGACGCCCGAGACCTGGCTGATCTTCTGTGCGAGCCGCGTGTTGACGAGGTTCTGCACCTCGGTGAGCGGCAGCGTGTCGGACGTGACGGCCAGCGTGAGCACCGGCGCATCGGCCGGATTGACCTTGGCATACACCGGCGGCGCGGGCAGGTCGGCCGGCAGCAGCGAGCCGCCGGCATTGATGGCGGCCTGCACTTCCTGCTCGGCGACGTCGAGCGTCTGGCCGAGCGAGAACTGCAGCGTGATGATCGACACACCCGCGGCGCTGGTCGAGCTCATGCGGTCGAGCCCCGACATCTGGCCGAACTGGCGCTCCAGCGGCGCGGTGACGGTGTTGCTCATCACCTCGGGGCTGCCCCCGGGGTAAAGCGTCTGCACCTGGATGGTCGGGTAGTCGACCTGCGGCAAGGCCGACAGCGGCAGGAAGCGGAACGCCACCAGGCCGGCCAGCACGATGGCGACCATCAGCAGCGAGGTCGCCACCGGCCGGAGAATGAACGGGCGTGAGGGGCTCACCGGGGGGTCTCCGCGCTGCAGCGGCTATTGCCTGTCATGGGCCGCGCCTGCCCTGTCCGCCCTCGCCGCGGCCTTCGGACATGCGCTGCCAGCGC
>NZ_JBGLYU010000067.1:0-23571 GCF_047304235.1 Variovorax sp. Varisp36 | reverse complement strand
ATCCCGGCCCTCCCCCGGAAGGGGAAGGAGCAAGACAACGTCGGTTCGATGAGCGGACTCAGAGAAACATTGCCCCTATGACCACCTACCTGCTAGCCCTCGACCAAGGCACCTCCAGCTCGCGCAGCATCGTGTTCGACCGCGAAGGCCACATCGTCGCCATCGCCCAGAAGGAACTCACGCAAATCTATCCGCAGCCGGGCTGGGTCGAGCACGACCCGATGGAAATCTGGCGCAGCCAGCTCGCCACCGCGCGCGAAGTGCTGGTGAAGGCGAAGCTGCAGCCCACCGACATTCACGCCATCGGCATCACCAACCAGCGCGAGACCACCGTCCTGTGGAACCGCAAGACCGGCCAGCCGGTGCACCACGCCATCGTCTGGCAGGACCGCCGCGCCGAACCGCTGTGCGCGCAGCTGCGCGACGCGGGCATGACCGACACCATCCGCGAGAAGACCGGGCTGGTGATCGATGCGTACTTCTCCGGCACCAAGCTGCGCTGGCTGCTCGACAACGTGCCTGGCGCGCGCGCGCAGGCCGACCGCGGCGAACTGGCCTTCGGCACCGTCGACAGCTGGCTCATGTGGCAGCTCACCGGCGGCAAGGTGCACGTGACGGACGTCAGCAATGCCTCGCGCACGATGCTCTTCAACGTGCACCGGAACGAATGGGACGCCGACCTGCTCGCCGCACTGGAGATCCCCGCCGCGCTCATGCCGAAAGTGCAGCCGTCGAGTTCGCACTTCGCCGATACCGACGCGGCACTGCTGGGCCATGCGCTACCCATCGGCGGCGTGGCCGGCGACCAGCAGAGCGCCCTCTTCGGCCAGGCCTGCTTCGAGGCCGGCATGGCCAAGAACACCTACGGCACCGGCTGTTTTTTGCTGATGCACACGGGCGGCGCGTTCCAGCCCTCGCACAACGGACTGCTCGTGACCAGCGCCGCGCAGACCGACAAGACGCCGCAATACGCGATGGAAGGCAGCGTGTTCGTCGGCGGCGCCGTGGTGCAGTGGCTGCGCGACGGACTCAAGGCCATCAAGGGCAGCGCCGAGGTGCAGTCGCTGGCCGAGAGCGTGCCCGATGCGGGCGGCGTGATGATGGTGCCGGCCTTCACCGGCCTCGGCGCGCCCTACTGGGACGCGGACGCGCGCGGCACGATCACGGGGCTCACGCGCGGCACCACGGTCGCGCACATCGCGCGCGCCGCGCTCGAAAGCATCGCCTACCAGAGCGCCGCGCTGCTGCAGGCCATGAGCCGCGACGCAGTGGCTGCCGGCGGCAAGCCCGTGGCCGAGCTGCGCGTGGATGGCGGGGCGAGCGTGAACGACCTGCTGATGCAGTTCCAGGCCGACCTGCTGGGCATTCCGGTGGTGCGGCCCGAAGTGATCGAGACTACCGCGCTGGGCGCCGCGTACCTCGCGGGGCTGTCGACCGGCGTCTACACCGACGCGCGCCAGCTGTCGAAGCTGTGGAAGATCGAGCGCCGCTTCATGCCCACCATGGGCCGCGCGCAGGCGGAGGAGTCGATGGCACGCTGGGAGCGCGCGGTGCGGCAGGCCACGGCGACCTGATCGTCCCGGGGGCTACCGTGGGCGGTGCAAATACCTCGCCATCATCGGGCCACTGGGGCGCGTAGCGCAGGCCCCGGGGCAGAATGCGCCCGCCCCGACCTCTCGCGCTACCTGCTTGACCACCCGTCCCTCCCCTCCGCGCAATGCCCTGCCCGCCTGCGGCGTGGTAGGTGCAACACTGCTGGCGCTCATTGCGCTGGGCCACGACGGCCGGCGCATCGCGCAGCTCGCGGTGCTTGCAGCGCCCATGGTGCTGTGGCTTGCGTGGCCATTGCGCAGCACGCAGATGCGGCGATTGCGCACCCTGCTGGTCTGGCTTTGGGCCATTGGCTTCGCACTCGACGGCGCAGTGCGCGCCTACCTGCTCGACACCTACCAGGCCGCGCCCGACAGCGCGATGGTGCTCGGCGCCGCAGCCAACACCAACGCGCGCGAAGGCACCGAATACCTGTGGATGCATTGGCGCTCCGCGGCCGTGTGGTGTGCCGTGCTGGCCGTTGCGGGCGTGCTCATGGGCATGTTCGCGCGGCGCGGTGCGGTGGCCCCATCCGTCCGGCCCGCGCGATGGGCCGTGGCGCTGATCGCGCTGCTGCTGCTCGTCGCATGCGCCGCCTATGCAAGCAAGCCCTGGCGCCGGCTGCATCCCGCGATTTTCTGGACGCAGTGGGCGAACTCCGTCCACACGCTGCGATCCGCCTGGGCTGACCAACAGAAACAGCGCGACCGCCTGATGGCGCAGGCCAGGAGCATCGCGCCCGCCATATCGCAGGCAGGCCCCTCGACCGTCGTACTGGTCATCACCGACAGCATCAACCGCGACAACATGGCCCTGTACGGCTACGGGCGCCCGACCACGCCGCGCCTGCTGGCGCACAGGGCGCAAGCCGGAGGGCAGATGGCGGTGCTGAAGAACGCATGGTCGGTCGACGCCAGCACCCTGCCCGCACTGCGCAACATGTTCCGTTTCGGCCTGCCCGACAGCGACAACCCGCCGCATGTGCTGGCGCTGGCGCGCGCCGCAGGCTACAAGGTCTGGTGGATCAGCAACCACGACGACCTCGCCATCGAGCAGCAGCATGCGCGCCTCGCCGACGTGGTGGACATGGTCAACCGCACGCCGGGCCGTGCCAGCGCCTCGCTCGACGGCGAGATCCTCGACTGCGTGCAGGAGGCGCTGCAGGATGCGAGCACCGACCGCAAGCTGATCGTCGTTCACCTGATGGGCGCGCATCCGCACTACAGCCTGCGCTTTCCGGAGAACGCCAATCCTTTCGACGATGATGTCGACGCGGTCGAGAACGGCCTCGTGAAAGACGGCCGCTCGGCCTGGGTGCGCCGCTTCCGCCAGGAGTACGACGCCGCGCTGCTGTACCACGACTTCGTGGTGTCGGAGCTGCTGCAGCAAACACGCACCGCGGGCAAGCCTGGCGACTACCGCGCGTGGATGTACTTGTCGGACCACGGCCAGGAAGTGGGCCACGTCAGCGATCGCGCGGGCCACAGCCCATCGACCGCATCGGGCTATCGCATTCCGGCCTTGATCTGGCGCAACCGCGACGCCTTGCCGGTCGAAGCGGAGCAACGACCTTTTCGCGCGGACTGGACCGCCTGGGTCCTCGCGGACTTGCTCCGCATCCGATGGAATGGCCAAATTCCCACGCGCAACGTGCTGAGCGACGCCTATCGATGGCAGGCGCCGGAGATGCCGGTGGCCATCGAATCCTTTTCGCGCTGACGCCCCCTCCGGAGAGAAAACGATGACGAAGGAAGTAGTGTCGATGTTCCCGTGCTCGGGCAGGCACCGCAGGGTGCTGCCGGTGGTCCTGTGCCTCTTCGCCTTGCCGAGCGCCGCGGGCTGGAGCATCGACGACGATCACTCCAATTCGTTCAAGCACGGCCTTTACGAAATCAGGGAAGAAGCGAGGCGATTCGTCTTTCAGGAGAACGCCCGCCACGGCACGCACTGGGAAGCCATCGAACCGAATGCCAAGGTCTTCGTTCCGTTGTGCAAGACACCGCTGAAAACCGGTTGGGCCACAGGATCGCCCCGTCCCGGCGTCAGCGTGGCATGCGCCCGGTCCGTCGACGGGAGCTATCGCGCGTGGAACGTCACCGTGCCGGTGCGCAACGGCCCCGCCGGATCGGCGCACTGGCCGTGCAGCCGCGCGCGCCCACAGGACCTCAGTGCGCAGGAACCAGGAAGTCCTGGCTGATGCGCCCGCCCAGCTCGTTCACCCGGTCGAGGAACTGCGTGAGGTACGCGTGCAGCCCGGTCGCCAGGATCTCGTCGACGCGCGCGTACTGCAGGTCGGCCAGCAGCTTGCCGGCGCGGCGCTGGGTTTCGGCGCTCTGCTCGTTCTGCACCTTCGCGAGGTTGTTCACCACCTCGACCAGGCTCGCGTGCAGCGAGCGCGGCATGTCGGCGCGAAGAATCAGCAGTTCGGCCACGCGCTCGGGCTTGATCACGTCGCGGTACACCTTGCGGTAGACCTCGAAGGCCGAGACGCTGCGCAGGATCGCGCTCCAGTGATAGAAGTCGTACTCCTGGTCTTCCTCGGTGGCGGTGCCGAAGAACTCGCTGTTGAGTGCGTGGAACTTCACGTCAACCAGGCGCGCGGTGTTGTCGGCGCGCTCCAAAAAGGTGCCCAGGCGCGAGAAATAAAACGCCTCATCCTGGAGCATGGTGCCCAGCGTGACGCCGCGCGAGAGGTGCGAGCGGAACTTGACCCATTCGAAGAATTGGCCCGGGTCGCGCTCGAAGTCGCCTGCGCGCAGCATGCGGTTCACTTCGAGCCAGGTGGTGTTCTGCGTTTCCCAGGCTTCGGTGGTGAGCGCGCCGCGCACGGCACGGGCGTTCTCGCGCGCGGCTTTGAGACAGGACACGATCGACGAGGCATTGCTCTCGTCCTTGACCATGAACTCCATCACTTCCTTGGGCGCGATCTGGTCGTACTTCTTGTTGTACCAGGGCAGCAGCTCGCTGATGGAGAGCACGCCCTGCCAGCCGTACTTGGCGACTTCGGCGGACTGCGGCAGGAGCGAGGTCTGGTAGTTGACGTCCAGCATGCGCGCCGTGTTCTCGGCGCGCTCGGTGTAGCGGGACATCCAGTAGAGATGATCGGCGGTGCGTGACAGCATCGGTGGTGCTCCTACTACGATTGGCTTTGCGACTGCGCGGGCGCCGCCTTGGGCTTGGGTGCGCGGTCGGCTTCGAGAATCCAGGTGTCCTTGGTGCCGCCGCCCTGCGACGAGTTGACCACCAAGGACCCCTCTTTGAGCGCTACGCGCGTGAGGCCGCCGGGCACCATCTGCACCTCGCTGCCCGAGAGCACGAAGGGGCGCAGATCGATGTGGCGCGGCGCAATGCCGGCGTCCACGAAGGTGGGCGAGGTCGACAGGCTCAGCGTGGGCTGGGCGATGTAGCCGTCGGGCTTGGCGATCACGGCCTTCTTGAAGTCCTCGATCTCGGCCTGCGTGGCGGCCGGTCCGATCAGCATGCCGTAGCCGCCGGCACCGTGCACCTCCTTGACGACCAGGTCCTTCATGTTGTCGAGCGTGTACTGCAGCTCGTCCTTGTTGCGGCACATATAGGTGGGCACGTTCTTCAGGATCGGCTTCTCGCCGAGGTAGAACTCGACCATCTTCGGCACGTACGGGTAGATCGACTTGTCGTCGGCCACACCGGTGCCCACGGCATTGCAGATCACGACATTGCCTTCACGGTACGCGCGCATCAGGCCGGCGCAGCCGAGCGTGGACGTGGGGCGGAACACCTCGGGGTCGAGGAAGTCGTCGTCCACGCGGCGGTAGATGACGTCGACGCGCTTCGGCCCGCGCGTGGTGCGCATGTAGACGAAGTTGTCCTTGACGAACAGGTCCTGTCCCTCGACCAGCTCCACGCCCATCTGCTGCGCGAGGAAGGCGTGCTCGAAGTAGGCGCTGTTGTACATGCCCGGCGTGAGCACCACCACCGTGGGCTCGGCCGTGGCCGGCGGCGCGCTGGCGCGCAGCGTCTCTAGCAACAGGTCGGGGTAGTGCGCGACCGGCGCGATGCGGTTCTGATTGAACAGCTCGGGGAAGAGCCGCATCATCATCTTGCGGTTCTCCAGCATGTAGCTCACGCCGCTGGGCACGCGCAGGTTGTCTTCGAGCACGTAGTACTCGCCGTTGCCCTGGGCATCGGGCGCGCGCACGATGTCGATGCCCGAGATGTTCGAGTAGACGTTGTGCGGCACGTTGACGCCCATCATCTCGGGGCGGAACTGCGCGTTGTTCAGGATCTGCTCGGCCGGGATGATGCCGGCCTTGATGATTTCCTGGTCGTGGTAGACGTCATGAAGAAAGCGGTTGAGCGCCGTGACGCGCTGCACCAGCCCCTTTTCCATGCTCTCCCACTCGTGGGCCGGAATGATGCGAGGCAGCAGGTCGAACGGGATGAGCCGCTCGGTGCCGGAGCCATCCTCATCCTTCGCGCCATACACCGCGAAGGTAATGCCGACCCGGCGGAAAATCATTTCCGCCTCTTCGCGTCGCGAACGCATCACCTCACCGGGTTGCTTCGCGAGCCATTGGTCGTAGCGCTTGTAGTGCTGTCGGATCGCAGCCCCCGCATAGGGCAACTGCTCATACATCTCGTCGAATTTGTGCATGGGACGACCAATCTCCTTGAGCTATAGCTTAGCAAGTTCAGGGCCAGTAGAACCCCTTATGCCGAGGCCGCGTACGGGTCGAGCGACTTTTTTTTCGGCCTGGCGCAAGCGTCCCGATGATGGCAGGAACAACGGCCTCCCCCGAAAATCCAGAGCCGGCTTCAGGGCGGGCTGTGCTGCCAATATCGCGCGTTCCGCTCGCGCTCGCAGGCCAGGTCCCCGGGGCGCACGCTGCTCCAGTGCGCTGCGCCGCACCGGGTGTTCTCGACCAGCCGCCCGCCGCGCTCCAGGTAGCGCGCCGCCACTTCCTGCGCCGGATGGCCGAAGCGGTTGCGGTACCCCGCCTGGACGATGGCGATGCGCGGCTTCACCGCGTCGAGGAACGCCGGGCTCGACGAGGTCTTGCTGCCATGATGCGGCACCAGCAGCACGTCGGCGCGCAGCAGTTCCGGCGTGCGCGTGACGAGCGCCGCCTCCTGCAACCGCTCGATGTCGCCGACCAGCAGCGCCACGGCGCGGCCGCTGTCGATGCGCAACACGCACGACACCGCATTGGGTTTGGTGAAGCCGCGGTAGTCGGTGTCGAACGGATGCAGCACCTCGAAGCGCACGCCGTCCCAGCTCCAGGCCTGCCCCGCCTCGCAACGCCGCGCCGCACGCATCGCCTGCAGCGGGTGCGTGGCCTCGATGGAACTCAGCAGCGCGGCCTGCGGCTGCATCGCGAGCACCGCGGGCGCGCCGCCGGTGTGGTCGAGGTCGCGGTGGCTCAGCACCAGCGTGTCGAGGCGCTCGCCGTATGCCCGCAGCAACGGCACGAGCACGCGATGGCCGGCATCGCTTTCCAGGCTGTAGCGCGGGCCGGCGTCGTAGAGCAGGCTGTGTGTCGCGGTACGCACGAGCACCGCGTTGCCCTGGCCGACGTCAGCGGCGAGCAGTTCGAATTCGCCGGCCGCGGGCCGGGGTGCCTGCCACAGCAGCACCGGCAACAGCAGCGGAACGCCGAGGGCGCGCAGCGACCCGGGCAGCCGCATGGCCAGCAGCGCGCCGCCGGCCACGCCGCAGGCGGCCATCCACCAGGGCGGCGCGGCCACCGAGAGCGTGGCATACGGCAGCCCGGCCAGCCATTGCAGCAGCAGCGCCAGCACCTGCACGGCGCGGGCCGCCAGATCCCACAGCGGCGCCACGGCCACGCCGAGCATCGCCAGAGGCGTGATCACCAGCGTGACCCAAGGGATCGCCACCGCATTGGCCAACAGGCCGATCAGCGAAACCTGCTGGAACAACAGCAGGCTGAGCGGCGTGATCGCGAGCGTGATGACCCACTGCTCACGCAGGAACTGGAGCAGGCGGGAAGACGCGCCGGTCTTCCGCTCTCCGGGCACCCCGGCGTCGGTGGCGAACAGCACGCCCACCGCCACGAAGCTGAGCCAGAAACCGGCCTGCATCAAGGCCCAGGGATCGAGCGCGACCACCACGGCCGCCGTCAACAGCCACACATGCGGCCAGGGCCAGCGCCGGCCCGTGAGGCGCAGCAGCGCGACCGTCGCCAGCATCCAGACCGTGCGCTGCGAAGGCACGCCCCAGCCGCTGAACAGCGCATAGAGCGTGGCGAGCAGCACGCCGCCCACCAGCGCGGCCTGCTGCGCGGGCAGGCGCAGCATCAGCCACGCGCTGCGCCGCCACAGCAGGCCGACGACGTGCGCGGCCAGCCAGGCGAACATGGTGACGTGGAGGCCGGAGATCGACATCAGGTGCGCCACGCCCGTGGCGCGGAAGACGTCCCAGCCCGAGCGGTCGATGGCGCTCTGGTCGCCGGTAACCAGGGCCGCAATCACGCCTGCCCGGGCACGGTCGAGCACGCGTTCGAAGACGGCGTCGCGCACGGCTTCGCGTGCGCGCTCGATGGGATGCCGCCACGTTGGCGCAACGAGCGCGGGCGCCGCATCGCGCGTGCCGGTTCGCACAGTGCCGCCGGCATGCAGGCCCTGCTCCCACATCCAGAGTTCGCTGTCGAAGCCGTGGGGATTGCGGTTGCCGTGCGGCGCCTTGAGGCGCACCGTCAGGCGCCATCGCTCGCCGGCGTGGAGGGGGCCGACAGCGCTGGCCGGCGGCGTGCGGCCTTCCGAAGCCCGGTCCCACAGGCCTGAACCTTCCGAATACCAGCCGAGGGCAATGCGATCAGGCACGGTGGGCCGCCCCTCCTCGCCGGGGTCGGCCCAGCCCGCAGACTCGACATCCAGACGGAACCGCGTCCCGCCCTCGCTGCGCTGGGGCATCTCCGACACGACACCGGTGACCTGCAGGTCGCGCCCCTCGAGCGCCGGGTTCAGCGCACCGCCCGCGTAGATGGCGGCGCGCCATCCCGCAAGCCCCGCACCCGCCATTGCGCCGCACACGAGCGAGGCCATCAACAGCCCTCGGCCCGACAGGCGCCGCCACCACCACAGGCCGGCCCCGGCCCCGAGCAGCAAACCCGCATACATCCATGCCCGCCAAAGCCCTGCCTGCTGCAACTGCAGGACCGCACCGAGCAGCGAACCGCACAGCGCCGCGAACACCCACGATCTGCCCGCGGCGGCACCGGACGCGCGAAACGGCGTCAACGAGAAACTCCCGAACCCATGATGCAAACCCTCCCCAAAGTCACGCTCAGTGGCGCGTTAATTGCTTTGCAACTGGGCTAGTATGCGTCTCACAAGAGACATCTTTTCGATGCAATCTCGCAGCACTGCACATAAAAACGCATGTCCATTCACGCCGCTCTCCACCACGTCACCCACTACAAATACGACCGCCCGGTGCAGCTGGGCCCACAGGTCGTGCGCTTGCGGCCCGCGCCGCATTGCCGCAGCAACGTGATCTCGTACTCGCTGCGGGTCGAGCCGGCCGAGCACTTCGTCAACTGGATGCAGGACCCCTTCGCCAACTACCAGGCACGGCTGGTGTTCCCCGAGAAGACGCGCGAATTCAAGGTCACGGTCGACCTCGTGGTCGAGATGGCGGTCTACAACCCGTTCGACTTCTTCCTCGAGCCGCAGGCCGAGAACTTCCCTTTCAAGTACACGCAGTCGCAGGCCGAAGAACTCGCGCCCTACCTCGTCACCGAAACGCCCACGCCGCTGCTGCAGGCCTACCTCGACAAGATCGAGCGCAAGGAGCAGCGCACCATCGACTTCCTGGTCGGCATCAACCAGCAGGTGCAGCAGGACGTCAACTACCTGATCCGCATGGAGCCCGGCGTGCAGACGCCGGAAGAAACGCTTGCCAGCGGCAGCGGCTCCTGCCGCGACTCGGGCTGGCTGCTGGTGCAGCTGCTGCGCCACTGCGGACTGGCCGCACGTTTCGTCTCGGGCTACCTGATCCAGCTCACGCCCGACGTGAAGGCGCTCGACGGCCCGAGCGGCACCACGGTCGACTTCACCGACCTGCACGCCTGGTGCGAGGTGTTCCTGCCGGGCGCCGGCTGGATCGGCCTCGACGCCACCTCGGGCCTGCTGGCCGGCGAAGGCCACATTCCGCTGGCCTGCACGCCCACACCATCGAGCGCCGCGCCTATCGAGGGCGGCGTGGATGAGTCGGAGGTCGAGTTCGGCCATGAAATGAAGGTCACGCGCATCTACGAATCGCCGCGCGTCACCAAGCCCTACACCGAAGAGCAATGGTCCGAAGTGCTGGCCCTGGGCGACGCCGTCGATGCGCGCCTGAAGGCCGGCGACGTGCGCCTCACCATGGGCGGCGAGCCCACCTACGTGGCCACCAGCGACCGCGACGCGCCCGAATGGAACACCGACGCGCTCGGCCCCACCAAGCGCGGCTACGCCACCGAACTCGTGCACAAGCTGCGCGCAGAGTACGGCAAGGGCGGCTTCCTGCATTTCGGCCAAGGCAAGTGGTACCCGGGCGAGCAGCTGCCGCGCTGGGCGCTGTCGATCTTCTGGCGCGCCGACGGCCAGACGCTGTGGCACGACCCCGAGCTCTTCGCCGACGAGCGTTTTCCCACGCAGTACACGAGCGAGGACGCGCGCCGCTTCACCACCGTGCTGGCGCACAAGCTCGGCCTGACCGAGCGCTACATCCAGCCCGGCTACGAAGACACCTACTACTACCTCTGGCGCGAACGCCGCCTGCCGGTGAACGTCGACCCCTTCGAGTCGAAGCTCGACGACGAACTCGAGCGCGTGCGCCTGCGCCGCGTGTTCACGCAGAAGCTCGACGCGGTGATCGGCTACATGCTGCCCATCGAGCCCGGCAACGCGAACAGCGATGCACCCGCGCTCGCCGGCCCCGGCTGGAAGACCGGGCCCTGGTTCCTGCGCGACGACCGGCTCTACCTGATCCCGGGCGACTCGCCCATGGGCTACCGACTGCCGCTCGACTCGCAGCCGTGGGCGAGCAAAGGCGACTATCCCTACCTGATCGAGCGCGACCCGACCGCGCCGCGCGGTGCGCTGCCGAGCGCGGCCGACTACCGTGCGCGCTATGCCGTGGCGGCAGGCGGTGCGGAGGGTGACCGCGGCGCCGTGCCCTATGCCTTCGGCACGCCGCCCGTCGTGGCGGCCTCGCTGCGCATGCAGGCACCGGGCAGTGCAGGCGAAGGCGGCGCAGCCACGGCCGCCGACGAGGCTGCCGACAAGTCGTCCACCACCGCGCGCCAGCCGCTGCGCGGCGAATCGGCCCACTGGGTCACGCGCACTGCGCTGTGCGTCGAAGTGCGCGACCCGCGCCGCGCCAACGGCCCCGCGGCCGAGAAGAAGGGCAATGCCTCGGGCGTGCTCTACGTCTTCATGCCGCCGCTCGCGCGCCTAGAGGACTATCTCGACCTCGTCGCGGCCGTCGAAGCCACCGCGCGCGAACTCGGCATGCGCATCGTGATGGAAGGCTATCCGCCGCCGCGCGACCCGCGCCTGAAGATGCTGGCCGTCACCCCCGACCCTGGCGTGATCGAGGTCAACATCCACCCGGCGCACAACTGGAAGGAACTGGTCGATCACACCGAGTTCCTCTACAACGCCGCCTTCGAAACCCGCCTGTCGGCCGAGAAGTTCATGACCGACGGCCGCCACACCGGCACCGGCGGCGGCAACCACTTCGTGATGGGCGGCGCCACGCCGGCCGACAGCCCCTTCCTGCGCCGGCCCGAGCTGCTGGCCAGCCTGCTGCTGTACTGGCACAACCACCCGTCGCTGAGCTATTTGTTCTCGGGCATGTTCATCGGCCCGACCAGCCAGGCGCCGCGCGTGGACGAAGCGCGCAACGACCAGGTCTACGAGCTGGAAATCGCGCTGAAAGAGATCGCTAAGAACCGCGAGATCTACGGCGCCAACATGCCCGCATGGCTGGTCGACCGCACGCTGCGCAACATCCTGATCGACGTGTCGGGCAACACGCACCGCAGCGAGTTCTGCATCGACAAGCTCTACTCGCCCGACTCGAGCACCGGCCGCCTCGGCCTGCTGGAGCTGCGCGCCTTCGAGATGCCGCCGCATGCGCGCATGAGCATCGCGCAGCAATTGCTGATCCGCGCGCTGGTGGCCCGCTTCTGGGACGAGCCCTACAAGGCCCCCGTCACGCGCTGGGGCACCGAGCTGCACGACCGTTTCCTGCTGCCGACCTTCGTGAAGATGGACTTCGACGACGTCATCAGCGAGATGCGCCAGGCCGGCTACGCCTTCGACGCCGACTGGTTCGCGCCGCATTTCGAGTTCCGCTTCCCGCTCGTGGGCCAGATGCAGGCGATGGGCGTGGAGCTGTCGCTGCGCAATGCGCTGGAGCCATGGCACGTGATGGGCGAGGAAGGCTCGGCCGGCGGCACGGTGCGCTACGTCGATTCGTCGCTCGAGCGCATCGAGGTGCGCGTGACCGGCCTGAACGAAAGCCGCCATGTCGTCACCGTCAACGGCAAGGTGCTGCCGCTGCAGCCCACCGGCGTCACGGGCGAGTTCGTGGCCGGCGTGCGCTACAAGGCCTGGAACCCGCCGTCGGCGCTGCACCCGAGCATCAAGGCCCATGCGCCGCTGACATTCGACCTGGTCGACACCTGGATGAAGCGCTCGCTGGGCGGCTGCCAGTACTTCGTCGCCCACCCGGGCGGGCGCAACTACGACACCTTCCCGGTCAACGCCTACGAGGCCGAAAGCCGCCGCCATTCGCGCTTCACTCGCACCGGACACACGCCCGGCCTCATGCGCACGCCCCCGGCGACCATCGAGCTGCCGGGCAGCCGCGAATTCCCGTTCACGCTGGACCTGCGGCGGTAAGGGGTCATTCGGCACGCTGCCCGAACGGACGCCCCGTGACGGCAGTGTGACAATCCACCCCTGTGGAACCTTTGAACGAATCCCTGTTCGACGCCGAGGCGCTGGAGTTTCCAGCTGCCCTGGCGTCGGCGCTCGCCCCTGCGGCCCTGCCCGGTCATTTCGATGAACTGCGCGGAGCGGCCACGGCGGCTGCGCCCGTGCGGCCGGCGGCGGGAGCCGTGCCTGCCGCCGCTGCGCCGCTCTATGACACCGCCGGTGAGCGGCCGGTAACGTCTGGCCAGTCCCAGTCCCAGTCCCAGTCCCAGACGCAGACACAGGCCCCGCCCGGCGAACAACCGCCGCTCACGCCCGCCTGGAACGCCTTCTTCGATCAACTCGGCCCCGACGGCTTCAGCGACCTGCCCCGGCGTGCAGCCAGCCTCGAGCGCCAGATCCGCGACAACGGCGTCACCTACAACGTGTACGCCGATGCCAATGGCCCGCAGCGGCCTTGGTCGCTCGACCTGTTCCCGCTGATCGTCTCGCCCGAGAGCTGGAGCCAGATCGAGGCCGGCGTGCTGCAGCGCGTGCGCGTGCTCGACCGCGTGATGGCCGACGTCTACGGCCCGCAGCAGCTGCTGGCCGAAGGGCTCATTCCGCCGGCGCTGGTGCGCGGCCACCCCGGCTACCTGCGCGCGCTGCACGGCGTGAAGCCGCCGGGCGACACCTGGCTGCACATCGCGGCCTTCGACCTCGCGCGCGGCCCCGACGGCAACTGGTGGGTGGTCTCGCAGCGCACCCAGGCGCCCTCGGGCCTGGGCTATCTGCTCGAGAACCGTTTGGCCATCACGCGGCAGTTTCCGCAGGCCTTCGAAGCGCTGCACGTGCAGCGCCTGGCCGCCACCTACAGCGCCATGATGGAAGGCCTGCAGCGCATGTGCCCGGCCGGCGTGCCGCCGCACATCGCGCTGCTCACGCCCGGCCCGTACAACGAAACCTATTTCGAGCACGCCTACCTCGCGCGCTACCTGGGCCTCACGCTGGTCGAGGGCAGCGACCTCACGGTGCGCGACCAGCGGCTGTACCTCAAGACGCTGCAGGGCCTTCGCCCGGTGCACGGCCTCATCAAGCGGCTCGACGACCAGTTCCTCGACCCGCTGGAGCTGCGCCCCGATTCCACGCTCGGCGTGCCCGGCCTGCTGCAGGCCATTCGCGCCGGCAATGTGCTGGTGGCCAACATGCCGGGCTCGGCGTTCCTCGAGTCGCCCGCGCTGCTCGGCTTCCTGCCGGGCCTGGCGCGCCGCCTGATCGGCGAGAAGCTCAAGCTGCCCGCGTTGCCCACCTGGTGGTGCGGCGAGCGCGCGGCGCTCGAATCGGTGCTGCCGCAACTGGCCGACTGCGCCATCAAGCCCACCTACCCCGGCTTCGACGGCCACGCCAGCTTCGACGCCGTGCTCGGCAGCCAGCTCGGACGGCGCGAGCTCGACGAATGGGCCGGCCGCATCGTGCGCGAAGGCGACGGCCACACCGTGCAGGGCTATCTGCCGCTGTCGCAGATGCCCACCTGGGCCAACGACATGGGCCCGGGCCACATCGCGCCGCGCGCAGTGCTGCTGCGCGTGTTCGCGGTGAGCGACGGCGCGCAGTCGTGGCGCGTGCTGCCCGGCGGCCTGGCCCGGCTCGCGGGGCCCGACGCACAGATCGCTTCGATGCAGCGCGGCGGCAGCAGCGCCGACGTGTGGGTGCAGACCCACGGCGAGGTCGACCGCACCACGCTGCTGCAGCCGCACGCCACGCCGGCCTCGCTCGCGCGGCACCGCGCTCCCGTCACCAGCCGCGCCGCGGAGAACATGTTCTGGCTCGGGCGCTACACCGAGCGCGCCGAGAACGCCGTACGCCTCGCGCGCCTCACGCTCAACCTGCTGGGCAGCGAAGACCAGTCGTCGCGCCCGCTGCTCGAATGGCTGCACCGCATGGCGCTGCGCAACGCACTGGTGCCAGCCGAGGCGCCCAGTGCGCCGAAGTCGCGCCGGGTGTTCGAACGCGCACTGATCGCCGAACTCGGCGACGTGGAGCGCGGCGGCAGCGTGGGCTTCAGCCTGATGTGCATCCGGCAGGCCGCCGCCGCCGTGCGCGAACGCCTGTCGCAGGACAACTGGAACCAGATCGTGCGCGCCGAGGCCGACTTCCTGCGCCGCGCGGCCGAGCAGGCCGGCGAAGGCAGCTTTGCCACCGGCGCCTCGCTGCGCGCCCTCGAATCTGCCAGCACCGCGCTGGCCGCCATGACCGGCGCGCAAACCGACCGCATGACGCGCGACGATGCCTGGCGCCTGCTGTCCATCGGCCGCCACATCGAACGCCTGGGCTTCCTGTCGAACGCGCTGGAGGCCGGCTTCGAGAACGGCGCCGTGCACGAGGTCAGCGGCTTCGAGGCGATGGTGGCGCTGTTCGACAGCACCATCACCTTCCATGCCCGCTACCAGCAGCGCCGCGATGTCGCCACCATGGTCGACCTGCTGGTGCTCGACGCCGAGAATCCGCGCTCGCTCGCATGGGTCACTCAGACGCTGCGCGGACGCATCGCCCGGCTGGCCGGCAGTGCGCCCGGCAAGCTGACGGCGCTGTCGTACGAGTTGTCCGATCCGGCCAGCTGGACGCTCGAACACCTCTGCGCCACGGGGCCTCATGGCAACTATCCGGCCCTCGCCGAACTGCTCGCCAACTGCGAGACGGCGGCCTACCATGTGTCGGACGCCATCGGCACACGCTACTTCACGCTGACCTCCGAATCGCTGCGCTCCGTCGGGGCGTGAACAGGCACTCCCCCATGCTTCGCGCACTTCGTGTCGCTACGCACACCCCCTCGCTGGGGGCAACGCCTGCGGCCCGGCAAAGCCGGTTCCGCGGCGTTCCACAATAAGTTCACGGAGAAGCACCGCCATGCCCCACTGCGTCACCATCAACCGCCGCTTCGCACTCACCGCCGCGGGCCTCTTCGCGGCCCTCGCCATCGCCGGCTGCGACAAGCAGGAGCCGGCATCCGCACCGTCCGCCACCGGTGCACCGGCGGCACCGGCCGCCGCGCGCGTGCTCGTGGTCGGCACCGACGCCGCGTACACGCCCTTCGAATCGCAGAACGACAAGGGCGAGATCGTGGGCTTCGACATCGACGTGGTGAAGGCGGTCGCGCAGAAGGCGGGCTTCGAGGTGAAGTTCGTCAACACGCCGTGGGAAGGCATCTTCAATGCGCTCGACCAGGGCGACCGCGACCTGCTGGTGTCGGCCATCACCGTCACCGACGAGCGCCGCCAGACCATGGACTTCTCGCAGCCCTACTTCGACGCCCGGCAGCTGATCGCCGTGAAGAGCGACTCGCCCGTCACGAAATTCGAGGACATCAAGAACATGAAAGTCGGCGTGCAGAACGGCACCACCGGCGACGAGGTCGTGGGCAAGCTGCTGGGCAAATCGAGCACCGCCATCAAGCGCTTCGAATCGACGCCGCTCGCGCTCAAGGAACTCGAGGCCGGCGGCGTGCAGGCCGTGGTGGCAGACAACGGCGTGGTGGTGCACTACATCGCGAACAACACCGCGGGCGGTTTCAAGACCGTGAGCGACGCGGGCTTTCCGGTCGAGAAGTACGGCATTGCCGTGAAGAAGGGCAACGCCGACCTGCTGGCCAGGATCAACCAGGGCCTCGAAGGCATCCGGGCCGACGGCACCTACGCGAAGATCTACGCTTCGCACTTCGGCGCCGAGGCCAAGTAGACCCACGCAACGGGCACTGTCGATCATGCTGCTTCACGTCACCCACGAAACGCGCTACGAGTACTCGCCGCCGGTCGAGACCGCGCAGCACCTCGCCCACCTCAAGCCGCTGGCCACGGATTCGCAGCGGCTCGTGAGCCACCGGCTTGCCATCGAACCGGCGCCTGCGCAGCGCAACGAGCTGGCCGACCTGTACGGCAACACGCGCGCCTTCTTCGCACTCGAAGCCACGCACGACCGGCTCGTCGTCACGGCCGAGAGCGTGGTCGAAACCTCGCAGCCCGTGCTGTCGCCCGCCGTGGCGCGCGAACTGCCGTGGGAAGCCGTGCGCGAGCGCTTCCGCTTCCGCAAGGACGCCACCTTCGATGCGGCCTCGGAGTTCGTCTTTCCCTCGCCCTACGTGCCGCGCCACGGCGACTTCGCGGCCTATGCGCGCGCCAGCTTCGTGCCTGGCCGCCCTACCTTCGACGTGGCGATGGACCTCACCGAGCGCATGTACGAGGACTTCGCGTACGACGCCGACAGCACCGAGATCAACACCCCCGCCGTCGAGGCTCTCGCACAGCGCAAGGGCGTGTGCCAGGACTTCGCCCACATCATGATCGCGTGCTTCCGCACCATGGGCCTGCCCGCGCGCTACGTCAGCGGCTATCTTCTGACGCAGCCGCCGCCCGGCCAGCCCCGGCTGGTAGGCGCCGATGCGTCGCACGCCTGGGTGTCGGTGTACTTGCCCGGAAAGGGCGAGGACGACGGTTCCGAGAGCGCGGGCGGCTGGGCCGATTTCGATCCCACCAACGGCCGCCAGCCGGGCGAGGACTACGTCACGCTCGCCATCGGCCGCGACTATTCCGACGTGTCGCCGATGCGCGGCGTACTCCATGGCGGCGCCAGGCACACGCTGCGGGTCGGCGTGACCGTGCAGCCCGTGGGGGAAGTGGTCGAGGGCCTGCCGCAAACACAGACACAATCGCCTTCCCAAGACAAGGAGTCTCCATGAGCGTTTACGACAAACTTTCCAGCCTCGGCATCACCCTGCCCCCGGTCGCCGCCCCCGCGGCCGCCTACGTGCCCTTCGTGCAGACCGGCAACCTCGTGTTCCTCTCGGGCCACATTGCGAAGAAGGACGGCAAGGTCTGGGCCGGCCAGCTCGGCGCCGGCATCAGCACCGAGGAAGGCAAGCAGGCCGCACGCGCCATCGCCATCGACCTGCTCGGCACGCTGCACGCGGCCGTGGGTGACCTGAACAAGGTCAAGCGCATCGTCAAGGTGATGAGCCTCGTGAACTCGGTCGGCACCTTCACCGAACAGCACCTCGTGACCAACGGCGCGAGCGAGTTCTTCGCCGAAGTCTTCGGTCCCGAAAAGGGCGCGCATGCACGCAGCGCCTTCGGCGTCGCTCAGGTGCCGATGGGAGCCTGCGTGGAGATCGAGCTGATCGCCGAAGTCGGCTGATCCCGTCGATCTTTTTCAGTTGACGCCCGGCTCGGGCGAGCCGCTGCGGCAGCGGGCAGCGCTCGTCCAGTCACTCTCCCGGCGCGGGGCTGCGCGCCTTCTCGCGCGAGACGAACAGCACGATCAGCACCGTCGCCATGCACTCGACCACCGCGATGATCGTCAGGCCCTGCGCATATTGCCCCGTGCTGCTCTTCAGGTAGCCCAGCAGCTGCGGCGAGAAATACCCCGCCAGGTTGGCCACCGAATTGATGAACGCCAGGCCCACCACCAGCGCCGTGGCAGACAGGTAGCGGCTCGGTATCTGCCAGTAGATCGGGATCGAGCCCATCGTGCCGGCCGACGACAGCGCCAGCGACACGATCACGCCGGCCATGTTTTTCTGGCCCAGGAAGTAGGCCGTGAGCAGCAGGCCCAGCGCTCCCAGCCCGGCCGCGATGGCCGTGTGCCACTTCACCTCCTTGCGCCGGTCCGAGAGGTAGCCGTTGCCGATCATCCCGATCCAGCCGCAGGCGTAGATGCCCGCCATGACCCAGCCCAGCGTCTTGATGTCGTTCACGCCGACCTCCCGCACGATGCTCGGCCCGTAGTACACCAGCGTGGCATTGCCCGCCACGATGCAGAAGAAGATCAGCGTGAGCACCCAGAGCTGCGGGTTGCGCATCGACGCCAGGAAGCTGTGCTCGCGGTGGCCCAGGCTCCTGGCCTCGAGCACCAGTTCGCTCTCGACATGCGCCTTCTGCCGCGCGCTCAGCCAGCGTGCCTTGGCGGGCGAATCGCTGAGGACGAAGTACGCCACGGCCCCCGCCACGATCGATGGAATGCCCTCGATCACGAACAGCCACTGCCAGCCGCGAAAGCCACCCACGCCGCCGAGCGCTTCCATCAGGTAGGCGGCGATCGGGCTGCCGAACATCAGCGACAGCGCGGAAGCCGAAACGAAGAACGCGAGCGCCTTGCCGCGCCGGTGTGCGGGCAGCCAGTAGGTCAGATACAGGATCACGCCGGGCTGCAAGCCCGCCTCGAACGCCCCCATAAGGAAGCGCAGCGCATAGAACTGCAGCGGTGTCTTCACCCAGGCCATGAGCACGCACACCACGCCCCAGCCGATGGTGATGCGCATGATGGTCTTCTTGGCGCCGAACTTCTGCAGCAGCATGTTGCTCGGCACTTCGAAGAAGAAGTAGCCGATGAAGAACACGCCCGCACCCGCGCCGTAGATGGCGTCGGACCACTGCAGGTCGCTCATCATCGTGAGCTTCGCGAAGCCGACGTTGACGCGGTCGATCCACGCCAGGAACCACACCAGCGTGAGGAAGGGAATCAGGCGCCAGACGATGCGCCTGAAGGTCAGGTCGCGTTCCGCGAGCGAGTCCACGCCCGTGCCTGACGCCGCTGCAGATGCGCCCGGATTTGCCGCCGTGCTCATGCTCATGTCTTGCTCCTCATGTTCAGGACGCGACTTCGAGTCGCGCACACAGCTGCCGCATTGCGGCGGAAATCGGTGCGATCACCGGCACGCCGAAGCGCGGTGCCAGCGCCAGCGCGGCCTGGCCCAGCGGGCCGCCGCCAATGATCACGGCCTGCGCGCCGTCTTCGTCTATGCAGCGCTGCACGGCCCGTGCCAGCGCGTCCTCCAGCGCTTGCGGTTCGGCCGCCAGTTCGCGCGGGTCGCCCTGTGTCAGGCGGGTGCCTGCGTACAGGCCGAGCAACCCGAGCGCACGGGCGCGCCGCTCGATGGGTGCCACCAGCTCGGGCGTCACCGTGGCGATGCCGAAGCGCCGATGTCCATTGCTCGCCTCGCGCATCGACGCCTCCGCGATGCCGACCACCGGCACCCGCGCGTTCGCTCGCACGAGGTCGATTCCCGGGTCGCCGAAGGCACTGACGATCACGCCGTCCCAGCGCGCAACGCCAGCCTCGCGCCACACCTTCAGCACCTCGGTGGCGGCGGCCTCGAGCTCCTGCTCGTTGACGATCATCGAGGGCCCGCCCGTGGCGGTGCGGCCGGTCACACGGCAGCCCGCAGGGGCCTCGCCGTTGGCGATCTTCGTCATCATCTCCGTGGTGGCGGTCGACGAGTTGGGGTTGATGAGCAGGATGTCCGTCATGCGAGAAGCTTTCTGAGGTTCAACCCGGCTGCGCGATCTTGGCGGCCGGGGTGGCGTCGGTGGCCGGGCCTTCACCGGGCAGGGGCAGTGCGTCGGGCGACTGGCCATAGGTTTCCGGCACGCTCTGCACGCTGATCACGAAGACCGCGTACATGCCGGCCGCCAGCCCGAACACGCCGACGAGGCCGAAGGCATCGAACAGGCGCCCGGCGACGAGCGGCATCAACGCGCCCGCCGCGGTGCCCGTGGCCAGGATGAAGGCAGTGCCGAAGGCCCGCACGCGCGTCGGGTAGAGCTCGGGCGCGAAGATCCAGATGGTCGTGTTCAGCAGCAGCACGAAGAACTGGAACACCGCGCCCGCAATGAGGATCACGGCGATGCTCTTGGCCACGAAACCGATCGTCAAGGCCGCCAGGCAGGCACACACGGCGCCGGCCGTCAACACGCGCTTGCGCGGAAAGTGAAAACCCAGCAGCGACGCCGCAATGGCGCCCAGCAGGCTGCCGCCCTGCATCACCATCGTGAACACCAGGCTCTTCGACATGCTGTAGCCCAGCGTGACGAGGATGGTCGGCATCAGCGTGAGCACCGAGATCTGCGCGCCGTAGGTCATCCAGATCGTGATGCACAGCGGGATGGTGCGCCGCGCCAGCGCACCGCGGAAGATCTCGGTGACGCGCACCTTGACCTTCGCAGGCTGCGCGTCCGCGCCATCCTCGTTGATGTACTGCTGCTGCGGCACTTTCTTCGCCGAGAGCCGGCCCGACGCCAGCCGCGACAGCACCGCGTTCGTCTCCTTCACGCGGCCCTGCGAGAGCAGAAAGCGCGGCGTTTCCGGAATGTAGCGGCGATAGAACGCGCCGAGCAGCGCCGGCACCATGAGGCAGGCAAAGAGCCAGCGCCACGCGTTGTCGCCCGGGAACATCCAGAACACCAGCAGGCCGAAGCCCGGCGCGAGGAAGTTGCCGAGGCCGCCTGCCCCCACGTTGACCAACCCCACTGCCGTGCCGCGGAACCTGGTCGAGCAGAACTCGGCCAGCATGGTCACCGCAATGGCGATCTCGCCGCCGAGTCCGAAGCCGACGATGGCGCGCCCGAGCGCCATCACCGTGAAGTTCGGCGCCGTCGCGCAGACGCCCGCGCCCAGCGTGAACAGCAGCAGATCGAGCGACAGCATCACACGGCGTCCGTAGCGATCGGCAATGAAGCCCGAAACGATCCGCCCGATCGCCGCACAGGTGAAGGTGACGGTGTTCAGCAGGCCGATGTCCGATGCGCTCAGGCCCCACTGCTGGCGCAGCATGGGCCCCACGATGCCGACGGCGTTCTGCTCGAAACTGTCGAACAGGCAACCGATCAGGATCAGAAAGATGATCGTGTGATGCGAGCGCGTGACACCGATCTTGTCGAGCGCGCGGTCGAGCTCGGCAACCCGGGGCGAGTCAGGCCCGGAGGAAAGTGCAGGTCCAGCCATTGGAAACCCCTTGAGAAAGGAAGAAGTGCTTGCTCGGTGCTGTCCGGAATCGCCTTTCGCATGCTATCGGCGACCTCGTTGCAATGGCATATCGATTTCACCTATATATGTTTTGTGAAATCAAAATTTCAGTCACAAGCAACCATGAGCAAGCGCCATGCCCGAACTTTCGGGGAATTACAGGGGAAATTTCAGGCCGGGCGCACCGTGAACGTGCGGGTGCGCACCGTTGGCGTGCGGCTCAGAGCTCGCCGTTTTCCTCGTGGCCGAGCTCGATGGCTGCCAGCCGCTTGCGGCCGGCGGAGCCGGAGGCCTCGATCACCATGGTGGCGAGCAGATCGCACACGCCCATCACCGCGGTGTGGTTGTCCAGCAGCCCGGGGCCGCGGCAATCGCACTGCAGCGACCAGGTGGCACCGGCAAAGTCCGGCGACGCCCGGTCGCTGATGTAGACGATGCGCGCGCCGATGCGGCTCGCGGCCTCGAGCAGGGTGTCCATCTGCCGCGTCTGCCGGCGCGTGCCGAAGACGATCACGCAGTCGCGCGTGCCCAGCCCGGCCAGGTGCTCGGCCAGCGTTTCTCCAGGCCCCGGAATGGCGGTGACGCGCGGGACCACCTGGATGATCTGCCAGCGCAGGTACTGCGCGAAGGCATGGCTGCTGCGGCTGCCGAAGATCAGCACCTGGTTCGCGCCGATGATCGCCTTGACGATCTCTGCCATCTGCCGGTCGTCGAGCCGATCGAAGGTGCTGGCCAGGTTGGCCTGAGACTGCTGGAAATGCGTGGCCACCAGGTGGCCCCGCTTGGAAGCCTCGGTGGCGTTCTGGAACAGCGGCGAGCCGGTCTGCTTTTCCTCACGGACCTGCCGCCGGGCCTCCTCGTAGTTCTCGTACCCGATGCGGCGGATGAAGCGGCTTACCGTCGAGGGCGACACGCCCGCAAGCTCCGCCAGTTCGTTACCGGCATAGCTCGCCAGCTCGCCCGGGAACTCCAGCACGAAGTCGGCAAGCTGGCGCTCCGTCGCGGACAGCTGGTCGAGCTGGCTGCGAACGCGGCGGACGAAGGAGTCTGCGGAAGGTGACATGGCGGTCTGGGCACGCGATGATGCCAGCTTCAACTGTTCGCGGATGCTAGAGCGCCCGCGACGAGCCCCGCACCACCAGCTCCCCAGGCAGCAGCAACTGGCGCGGCGCCGCGTCCAGTCCCCGCAGCCGCTCGATCAGGCAGGTAGCGGCGGTGCGGCCGATGGCGTCGGTGGGCTGGGCCACGGTGCTCAGGCCGGGACCGATGAGCGAGGCCCATTCCGGATCGTCGAAACCGACGAAGCCCAGGTCGGTGCCGAACTGCCAGCCCAGCCGCGCCATCGCCTGCGCAATGCGCAGCGTGACCACTGCATTGCCCGCGACCACGGCCGCGCGTCGGCCGCGCTTGGCGCGCTGGCGCAAGGCGCGCAAAGCCTCGTCGAGCGCATCGCTCTCACCCTCGACCGATTCGAACACCTCGCCCGCCACGCGCGGCTCATGCGCGGCCACGCAGGCGCCGAACGCTGCCGTGCGTTCGCGCCGCGAGCTCACGCCCTTCTGCGGCTCCGTGACGTAGAGCAGATCGCGGTAGCCGCCTTCGACCAAGTGGCCGCAGGTGGCCGTCATCGCGGCAGGGTTGTCGAGCGAGACGAAGTCCGTGTGCATGCCCGCGTGGCGGCGGTCGACCAGCACCGCCGGCTTGCCGTGCAGCGTGACCGCATCGACCACGTTGCTGCCTCGACCCAGCGTATTGAGGATGAAGCCGTCGACCTGGTAGCCCGCCAGCGCATCGATGGCTTCGCGCTCGCGTTCGCTCTCGTTGCCGAGGTTGAACAGCATCACGAGATAGCCGGCGTCCTGGCAGGCCTTCTCGGCGCCGCGCAGCACCGCGACGGAATACGGGTTGGTGATGTCGGCCACGATCAGGCCGATGAGGCGCGAACGGCCATGGCTCAGGGCCTGCGCCATCGGGCTCGGCGAATAGGCGAGCGCGGCGATGGCGACTTCGACGCGCGCGGCGATGTCGGGGCTCAGCAGGCGTTCGCGGTGGTTGAGGAAGCGCGAGACGGTGGCCTTGGAGACGCCGGCCGCCGCGGCGACATCGGCGATGGTGGCGCGGCCCGTCGGCTTCATGGTCTTGCTCCTTCCCCCCCTGGGGGAAGGTTGGGATGGGGGCAGGCAGAGTGCCCAGTGGATGCGCCGCTTGGCCCCCCCCCACCCCACCCCCCCCACGCGGCGGCGCAAAACCCTGGAGGAGGAAAGACCCCCCCGCGCGGGCGACCGC
>NZ_JBGLYU010000066.1:0-26901 GCF_047304235.1 Variovorax sp. Varisp36 | reverse complement strand
CCCCCCCCCCCCCCCCCCCCCCCCCCCCCCCCCCCCCCCCCCCCCCCCCCCCCCCACGGCGGCGTCGAAAACGGCGCAGCACCCGCTCCAAGGCCTGCCCCCATCCCGACCTTCCCCCAGAGGGGGAAGGAGCAGGAGAGCAAACCATCGTTGCGCGACGACGAACCGTCATTGCACGACGAGCGCATCGCGTAGCCTCGGCGTCCATGTCGTCGACCGTCTACGCCCTTCTCGCCATCGCGCTCTGGACCACACTCGCCTCGCTCGGCACGGCCTTGTCCCACCTGCCCCCGTTCCTGCTCACCGGCCTGGCGCTCATCATCGGCAGCGTGCCGAGCTGGCCGCTCGTGCTGCGCGACCGCCGCGCCTGGAAGGTGCCGCCGCGCACGCTGGCGCTGGGCATCTACGGCTTGTTCGGCTATCACTTCCTGCTGTTCATCGCGCTGCGCTACGCCCCGCCGGTCGAGGCCAACCTGGTCAACTACCTGTGGCCGCTGCTCATGGTGGTGTTGGCGCCGGTGCTGCTGCCGGGCGTTTCGCTGCGGCCGCTGCATCTGGTGGCGGGCTTGCTGGGCTTCGCGGGCGCGGCTGCCGCGATCCTCGGCGCAAGGGTTGGCGCCACGGCCGTCGCCGGCTACTGGGGCTTCCTGCCGGCGCTGGCCTCGGCTTTCGTCTGGGCCAGCTACTCGCTGTGGACGAAGCGCGTCGCGGCCTTCCCGACCTCGGCGATCGGGCTGTTCGGGCTGGTCTCGGGCCTGCTCTCGCTGGCCTGCCATGCAGTGCTTGAACCTTCCGTGACGCTGTCGGGCCGCGACTGGCTGCTGCTCGTGCTGTGCGGCCTCGGTCCGCTGGGCGCGGCCTTCTTCGTGTGGGACATGGCGCTCAAGCGCGGCGACGCGCGGCAGATCGGCATCCTGAGCTACATCACGCCGCTGGGCTCGACCGCGCTGCTGCTGCTCGTCACCGGCAGGCCGCTGACCTGGACCATCGTGCTCGCGGCCTGGCTCATCATCTCGGCCGCAATCATGGGCACCCGCGCACGCTGAATCAGGCTGTATCCGACGGATTGCCCGCTTTTTTCTGGCTAGAGTGGGGGCCAAGGAAAAAAAGGAGCCAATTCCCATGGACAGCAAGAACAAGAGCGAGGATTTCGAGATCACGCCCAAGCTGGTGTTCGACCTGAACCTGGCGCTGTACCTCGACCTCGTGGCCGCGCTGGAGGGCGCGGGCGCCGTCACCTACCGCCAGATGGCGGCCCGGGTGCTGAACATCAGCATGGACGCGCGCAGCGACGGCGAAACCGGCCTGTCGACGGTGCTCGAAGGCATCGCCAAGGGTTTCGCCGGCCACGGCGAAGGGCTGTCGATCGAGCTGCTGAAGGCCGCGCGCGGCCTGCGCGAGGACGAGGCGATGGGCGACATTCCCATGCGCCCCGACGAAAACTGAGCGCAGGCTATTTGTAGTCGAGGGTGAAGGTGGCCGTGCCGTCCGCACGCCCCGGCGTCACCTTGTTGCCCGTCTGGTAGTAGCGCGCGGTGTACGGCAGCACATAGTCGCCATTCTTCGACGGGCCGACCAGCGTGTTTTCGCCGAACTTCACCGGCACGCCCTGGTTGTCGACCACCTGGATGCCCACGCCAGTGGCGGTGCCCGAGCCGCCCTGGGTGATCTTCAGGACGCCCTGTTCGTTCGACGGGTCCTGCGTCGCATCCATCCGCAGGTAGACGGTGTTCTGCGTGTTCTGCCCGGCCTGGCAGCTGAGCTTGATGTTGAAGTTGCGGTCGCCGGTGGTGGAGCCCCTGCCCTTGAAGTTGCTCTGGGGCACCCTCCCGAACTGCACCGACACGTTCCGGGAGCCCAGGTCCACCGAGCATGACGGCGCGGCGATGGTGATGCCATTGCCGGAGAGCACGGTAGTCAGCATCGACACACCGTCGCCGTCACCGTAGTAGCGGGTATAGGTCCCCGAGGCCAGTGCCCGGCGTGTTGCCGTCGCCGATCAGCAGCCGGCCGTTGATGGAGGCGAGGTCGCGTTGCGCGTTGGTGCTGATGCTCTGCCAGCGGCTGCGGCCGTCGACGCCCCGGTTGTAGATCGAGAAGTGGCGCAAGCGCCAGTCGCCGTGGTTAAAGCCGGCGCGCAGGCCCGCGAACAGGGTGTTGTGTAACTACCTGCATTTCGGCAAGGCAGCCGCAGTCTAGGGACTCAAAAACGCAAAATGGGTGAAGTTAGTGGAGTTAACTATAGTTAATAGTCTCTTTCGAATAACCGTGAAATAAACCCCCGCTACTGGAATCGGGACGCTATTCGTCAGCCACCTGCAGCACCAGCTTGCCGAAGTTCTCTCCGGCGAACAGCTTGTTGAGCGATTCCGGGAAGGTGTCCAGGCCCTTCACCACGTCTTCCTTGCTCTTCATGCGCCCGTCTTTCAGGTAGCCGGCCATTTCGGCGACGGCGATGTGATAGCGGTCGGCGTAGTCGAACACCACGATGCCTTCCATGCGCGCGCGGTTGACCAGCAGGCTCAGGTAATTCTTCGGGCCGGCCGCCGGCATGCTGTTGGCGTTGTTGTACTGGCTGATGGCGCCGCAGATGATGATGCGGGCCTTGCGCGCGAGCCGCGCCAGCACCATGTCGAGGATCTCGCCGCCGACGTTGTCGAAGTAGATGTCCACGCCCTTCGGGCAATGGGTCTTGAGGCCTTCGCGCACCGCACCGGCGCCGGCCTTGTAGTCGATGCAGGCGTCGAAGCCCAGCTCCTTTACCACCCAGTCGCACTTGGCGGCGCCGCCGGCAATGCCGACCACGCGGCAGCCCTTGATCTTGGCCAACTGGCCCACGGTCTGGCCCACGGCGCCGGCCGCGCCGGAAACCACCACCGTTTCACCGGCCTTGGGCATGCCCACGTCCATCAGGCCGAAGTAGCCAGTCATGCCGGGCATGCCCAGCACGTTGAGCCACTGGGTGATGGTGCCCACGCGCAGGTCGATCTTCACCAGGCCGTTGCGCTTGACTTGGTCTTCGGGGATCAGGATGTATTCCTGCACGCCCAGCGTGCCGTACACGGTGTCGCCCACCGCGAACTGCGGGTTCTTGGAGGCAATGACGCGGCCGACGCCGCCGGCGCGCATCACTTCGTCGATGCCCACGGGCGGGATGTAGCTCTTGGCGTCGTTGAGCCAGCCGCGCATGGCCGGGTCGAGCGACAGCGACAGCGTCTTGACCAGCACGCCGCCCTCGGCCGGCTCGCCGACGGGTTCGGTGGTGAATTTCCAGTTCTCGCGCGTGGCCGCGCCTTCGGGACGTTTGGCGAGGCGGACCTGGTGGTTGGTGAGGGGGCTGCTCATGGTGTCTCCTTGACCTTGAATGCCGGACGCTGGCACGGAGGCGCATCGTAGCCGCGGGCCACAGGCGCGCTGGTAGCGCAGGCGACAGCACCCGCCGGCCCGCCAGCTCCGCCGGGCGTCAGGCCAGCCGGACGACGATCTGCAGCCCGGGCTCGGCGTTGCGCACGGTCAGCTCGCCGCCGTGCGCTTCGGCGATCAGCCTGCACAGGTACATGCCAAGGCCAACGCCGCCGGTGGCGCGCGCCCGCGCGCCGTCGGTGCGGTAGAAGGGTTCGGTCAGGCGCCCGAGCTGTTCGACGTCCACGCCGGGGCCGTGGTCGCGCACCTCGATCTCGATGCCCTGCTTCTTGCCGTCGAGTACCGCGCGCAGCGACACGCATGGCGGCCGCGGTGCGTCGGCGCTGTAGCGCAGCGCGTTGTCCAGCAGGTTGCGCACCAGCAGGCGGATGCGCATGCGGTCGACGGCATGCGGCGGCAGGCCATCGGCCAGGTCGAGGTGCACGTGCTGCGCACCAGGCATCTCGGCCACGATCTCGCGGATCAGCGCCGCCAGGTCGACCGGCTCGCGCAGCAGCGCCACGTGCGGGCTCGCGAGGCGTTCGCTTTCGAGCAGGTCGCTGATGAGGTCGCGCATCTCGTTCAAGTCGCGCAGCAGTGCCTCGCGCTCTGCCTGGCCTTCGGGCGTGGCCGGCAGCAGCTCGGCATTGAGGCGCGCGCGCGTGAGCGGCGAGCGCAGTTCGTGGCTCAGCGCGAGCAGCAGGCCGCGCTTGGCATCGAGCATCGCCTGGATGTCGTCGGCCATGGTGTTGATGTGCTGCGCGAGGTCGCCCAGGTCGTCGTTGCGGCGCACCGGAATGGGCTGCGTGAACTCGCCGCGGCCGAAGCGCTGCGCGCCTTCGCGGATGTCGATCAGCGGCCGCAGCAGCCGGCTCACGTAGGCATATGCCAGCAGCACGCAGGACAGCAGCACGCCCAGCGTGGCCCAGCCGATGACCCGCGGCGCGAGCTGCCAGAGCTTGGGCGCCCAGCCGAAGATCACGCGGTGTCCGTCGGTAGTGGGTCGGATGAACCACTTGTCGCCTCCGAACGCCTCTTCGCGGTCGTGCATCCAGCCGCCCGGGCTGCTCGCGCCGCGGGGGTTGGAGTCCCAGTTGACCTTGGGGCCGACGATGCGGATGGTGATCGGCAGCCGCGCCACCAGCGCCTGCGCCCGCGCCACGTCGGGCGGCGTGCCGATCTCCGCGACCAGGCGGTCGGTGTAGTCCGTGAGCATCGGCTTGGCGGCCTCGGCCCAGCCGGTGGAAAAAGACTTCTTCATGCCGACCATGAAGACCGCCGCCATCACCAGCGCGAGCATCACGAACATCATCACCAGCCGTATGCGCAGCGAGCGGCGCCAGCGGCGCTTGCCCTGCACCTTCTCGTGCCACTGGGCATGCCATTGCCTGTGCAGCTCGTCACGGCGGCAGGCCATTTCGCGCCACGCCTTGCGCAAACCTCCCCGGCGAGATCTCATGCGGGCTCGCTGCGCGCAACCGCCAGCGCGTAGCCGGCGTTGCGCAGTGTCTTGATGCAGTCCAGTGGCTCGAGCTTCTTGCGCAGCCGGCTCACCACGATGTCGACCGCGCGCGTGTAGAGCTCGGCCTCGTGGCCACGCAGGCGGTTGAGGATGTCGTCGCGGCTGAACACCTTGCCGGGCTCGGCCGCCAGCAGCGCCAGCAGTTCGAACTCGGTGCCGGTGAGCTCCACGCGCTCGCCGTGGCGCAGCACCTGGCGCCGGTCGAGGTCGATAGCCAGGCCGTCGAACACGCGATGCTGCGTGCCGTTGGCCACTGCCTGCGGCGCGGCGCTGCGCTGGCGGCGCAGGATGGTCTGCACGCGCGCCACCAGTTCGCGCGGCTCGAACGGCTTGGGCACGTAGTCGTCGGCGCCGAGTTCGAGGCCGACCACGCGGTCCATGACCTCGCCGCGCGCGGTGAGCATCACGATGGGAATGTCGCTTTCCTTGCGGATCTCGCGGCACAGCTCGAAGCCGTCCATCTCGGGCAGCATCACGTCGAGGATGGCGGCGTCGTAGGTGCCTGCACGCAACTTTGCGAGGCCTTCGCTCGGGCGAACGGCGCTTTCCAGCGTGCAGCCGAAGCGTGCGAAGTAGGTGGTCAGCGGCGCGGCGAGATGTTCGTCGTCGTCGATCAGCAGGATGCGCGGCATGGCGGGATTGTGCCTCCGGACAAGAAGGTGGCGAATGACCTCGCTGACCATCAGACCCGCCGGCATCGCAGCGCCCAGGTCAGGCCCGTCACGAGGATGGAAAGCAGCAGCGCGTGGTAGACCACGTCGGGCACCGTGCGCGGGCCGATGCCCGCGATGATGGTGCCAAGCCCGACCAGCGTGCCCAGCAGCGCGAAGCCCTGGCCGAAGATGGCCGCGCGGCGCGCATGGTGGGGCCGCAGCCAGGTCTCGACCGAGGCCAGCACCAGCACGGCGGCGATCACCGCCTCTGCGGTGCGGGCTGCCGGATGCGCGTAGCCGGGCGCGAGGAACCCCGCATGCACCATCGACGCGATGCCCAGCGCGAGCGCCTCTGTCAGCATCCATGCGCGCGCGGCAGGCGCGTGCATGGCATGGGAAGCGCCGTCGTCGCGGCTCACCATGGATCAGCCTTGCCGATGCGGCCCAGGTGCGTGGCGGCGAAGCCGGTCGCGTATTTGAGCCCGTAGCCGAGCGCGTGGTCCATGCCGATGTGGGCCAGCCAGATCAGGCTGCCGGCCACCGCCCACGGCATGGCCGCGAACACGCCGAGCGCCAGCAGCAGCACCGGGCCGACGTACGAGTGCGCGGCGTTGTAGAGCGCCGCTCCCGTGCGCGGTCCCGCGAGGTAGCCCAGCAGCGAGAGATCGGGCGCGAGCAGCCACAGCGCGAACACGCCCCAGCCCGCCCCGAACCGGGCGTAGGCGGCGAGCGCCACGCCCAGCACCACTGCGCCTTCGAGGCGCAGCAGGGTGCGCACGCCGCCCGCGGCTACCGCCGCGGCCTCTTCGGGAGACACCGTGGAACCGGCTTCGCCGGGCCACTGGTGTCGCCCCCGGAGAGGGGGGTGGCGCAGCGACACGAAGTGCGCAAAGCCTGGGGGTGAGCCGGTTTCAGCCACGGTGACTCCAGCGGCGGCCGCCGCGCTCCATGAAGTCGCGCACCTTCTGCTGTTGCGCCGCGTTCAGGTTGTCATAGAAGTCGGCGGCGGCGGCAATGATCTCGGGGCTGCCGTTGCGCACGGCGGTGGTCTTCTCGTCGACCAGGCGCGCGGCGCCGGCCTGGTCGAGCTTGTTGCCCGCGAACAGCGCCTTGAACTGCGAGCGCGGGTCGCCCGAGCCGCCGGCGCCGCGCATGGCTTCGCGCTGCGCCTGCAGCTTCTCGGCGAGCACGGTGAGCTTCTGCTTCTGGTTGGCGTCGAGTTCGAGCTTGCTGCCCACGCGCTCGACCATCTTCGCGCGGAAGTCGGCGCTGTCGCCGTCCCAGCCATGTCGCTGGCCGGCGCAGCCGGCAATGCTGCCGGCGACCATCGCGGCGCCCGCGAATCCGAAAAGAGTGCGTTTGATCCAGTGCTTCATGATGATTCCTTGCTCGCCCTCGAGTCGCCCGAGGGCATCGTTGGGGGGAGGTCTTACAGCCGGCTGCTCTTGGCACTGGCGGCTGCGGCGCGCGCGTCGACAGGGTTCTGCATCGTCGAGACGACCCGGCTGTTCACGCGCGAGCTGGACGTCACGTTCTGGTCGGGTGCGGCGGCGGCGCGCACGGCTTCGGCGACGACGCGTGCGCGCTCGGTCGACACGGCCATGCCCTCTGCGCCGCGCGAGCCGCGCACCACGTTCTGGTCGGGTGCCGATGCGGTACGCACGGCTTCGGCGTTGACGTCGGCGCGGCTCTTGGCCGACACGGCGGGTTGCACGCCCTCGTAGCTTTCGGCCTTGGCGCCCGCGGCGGCGAGCATGGCAAAGGAGCCGACGGCAACGAGCTGGGTCAGGGAGAGAGATTTCATGATGCAGGTCTTTCTTTCGGGGTTGAAGAGAAGACCTGATCGTGCTCGCGGCGCTGCCGAAAGTCCTTTCGCCGCGGTTTCGGCGTGTTTCGTTTCTTTTCACCCGCCGCCGGACGCGGATGAAAAGTACGCTCAACCCGCCATGGCTGCGGCGGGATCGTCCGATTCGAGAACGCCCTTCGCCCACGCTTCGAGCTTGCCGGTGTCGGCGCGCAGCACCTCCTGCTTGACCGCGAGGATGCGCGAGGGATGCATCGAGAAGCTGCGCAGGCCCAGGCCCAGCAGCAGCCGCGTGAAGGCCACGTCGCCCGCCATCTCGCCGCATACGGCCACGCCCTTGCCCTGCCGCCGGCACTCGGCGATGGTGTCGGCCACGAGGCGCAGCACCGCCGGGTGCGCGGGGTCGTAGAGGTGCGCCACCGACTCGTCGGCGCGGTCGATGGCCAGCGTGTACTGGATCAGGTCGTTGGTGCCGATCGACAGGAAGTCGAAGTGCTTCAGGAAGATGCGCAGCGTGAGCGCGGCCGCGGGAATCTCGATCATGGCGCCGAGCTTCACCTGGCCGTACACCGCGCCGCGGTTGTCGAGCTCGGTGCGCGCGAAGTCGATCAGCGACAGCGTCTGGCGGATCTCGCTCGCGTGCGCGAGCATGGGAATCAGCAGGTGGATCTCGCCGTGCGCCGCGGCGCGCAGGATGGCTCGCAGCTGCGTGAGGAACATCGCCGGGTCGGCCAGGCTCCAGCGGATGGCGCGCAGGCCGAGCGCGGGATTCAAATGTTCCTGCTTGTTGGCCGATTTGCCGTCCAGCGGCTTGTCGGCGCCCACGTCGATGGTGCGGATGGTGACGGGCATGCCCTGCATGCCCTCGACCGCGCGCTTGTAGGCCTGGTATTGCTCCTCTTCGTCGGGCAGGCGGGTCTGGCGCGTGGTCGACTCGCGGCCCATGAAGAGGAATTCGCTGCGAAACAGCCCCACGCCCACCGCGCCGGCCTTGACGGCGCCCACGGTGTCTTCCGGCATCTCGATGTTGGCGAGCAGCTCCACGCGCTGGCCGTCGAGCGTGACGGCGGGCTTGTGGCGCAGCCGCGCGAGCCGGCCGCGTTCGAGGTCGCCCTGGCGCTGCTTGAAGCCGTATTCGGCCAGGATGATCGGAGAAGGGTCGACGATCACCACGCCGGCGTCGCCGTCGATGATGACCCAGTCGTCCTGGCGCACCAGCTGGCTCGCGGTGCGCGCACCGACCACGGCCGGGATGTCCATGCTGCGCGCCACGATGGCGGTGTGCGAGGTGCGACCGCCCACGTCGGTGACGAAGCCGGCGAACACGCTCTTCTTGAACTGCAGCATGTCGGCCGGCGAGAGATCGTGCGCGATGAGCACCAGCGGCACGTCGATGCCGTCGCCCGCGGTGGGATCGTCGTTGTCGTTGTCGTCGTCCTGGGAGGTGGCGCGCTTGCGGCGAGGCGGGCTCGGCGCGAGCACGGCGGCCGTGCCCTTCATGCGGTGCAGCAGGCGCTCGACCACCTGCTCGAGGTCGGCCTTGCGCTCGCGCAGGTACTCGTCCTCCATCTCGTCGAACTGGCGCGCGATGATCTCGAGCTGCGTGGTCAGCGCCCATTCGGCGTTGTAGAGCCGATCGGTGATCCAGTGCTTGACGCCGCCGGTGAGGACCTCGTCCTGCAGCAGCATCTGGTGCACCTCGAGCAGCGCCGAGAGTTCGTGCGGCGTGTCGTTCGGGCCCATCTGCGCAACGTTGGCCTGCAGCTTGGTGAGCTCGTCGGCCACTGCGTTGCGCGCGGTGCGCACGCGGTCGATCTCGGTCTCGATTTCTTCAGGCTTGATGAAGTAGTGGGCCACGTCGATGCGGCTCGACACCACCAGCACCGCGCGCCCGATGGCAATGCCACGGGCGACGGGAAGGCCGTGGACTGCAAAAGTCATGGGACTGTCCTTATTCGCCTTCGCCGAACTTGTCGTCCATCAGGAGCACGATGGCGTTCATTGCTTCATCTTCCTGCTCGCCGTTGGTTTCGAGCTCGACGGTGCTGCCCAGTCCGGCGGCCAGCATCATGACACCCATGATGCTCTTGGCGTTGATGCGGCGGTCGCCGCGGGAGAGCCACACCTCGCAGGGAAAGCTGCCTGCGAGCTTGGTCAGCTTGGCCGATGCGCGTGCATGCAGGCCCAGCTTATTGCTGATGGTCACGGATTTCTTGATCACTGTGCTTTCTTTTTGCCTGGTTCTGGGGAGCCGCCACCGCCACCTGCATGACGCCGGCGGTGCCGCCCGCGAGGGCGCGCTGCACCAGCGTATCCAGGGGCTCGTGCCGATAGGTGACGGCGCGCAGCAGCATCGGAAGATTGACCCCCGCCACCAGCCGCGAACGGACGCCGTCCACCAGCTTCTGCGCCACGTTGCAGGGCGTGGCGCCGAACACGTCGGCCAGCACCAGCACCTGCGAGCGCGGCGTGTGCAGCTGCTGCGCGAGCGTGATGCGCGCGGCGGCCAGCGTTTCTTCGGGCGACACGTTGGGCAGGACGTCGAGCGCGACGATGGCCTGCTCGCAATCGGGAAACACATGCAGCGCGCACTGCCGCAGCGCGTGCGCGAACGGTGAGTGGGCGATGATGAGGATGCTGTTCATGCGAGGCGGAGGGCGACGCATCGATTATGCGGGGGCGCCCAGGGGAAGTAGATATACGACACAACGCAGCAGCCCCGAAAAACGGACAGTGCCGCCAGCCGGGTAGCTATCAGAACCATAGCAGATCGGCCTTCAGGGAAGCCGCAAGCTCTCGAAGAAGGTCTTCGATGCTTCGGGCGAAGAAGGCTTGCCCAGCACGGTGGCCTGGTAGAGCGCCACGGTGCCGTCTTTCTGCGACTGGGCAAACCAGAGCACCTGTACCGGCGCCGATGCGCCCTGCTGCTGCTGCCGCGGCTGGGCATCGAGCCGCAGCGGCGCCGGCGCGGCGGTTGCGCGCTGGACGCTCGCGGGAGTTTCGGCCACCTGCGCCTCGCCCAGCTGGCCGCGAGTGGCGGCGTGCCATGCGCGGAGCCAGGCCTCGGCCTGCTCGGGGCCGCTGGCGGAGGCGTGCGCGATGGCAAAGGTCGCACCGCCGGCTTCGCAGCCCGTCATGTCGACCTGCACCGATTCGGCACCCAGCGGCAGCGCGCGGTTCGCCCGGTCGGCCTTGCAGGGCAGCAGCACGATCAGGCCGGATTCGGCGACCGGCACTTCGCGCCAGTTGAAGGTCGGGCTGCAGGCGGCGACCAAGGCTGCCGCTGCCAGCACGAACCGGGAATGGAGGACGGGAAACGGCATCGGAGAACGATTATCGAGCCGCGCCCAGGCGCCGCGAGCACGATCCGGCGGGCGGAACTAAAATCGCGCCGCCCTTGTCTTCCGTGTTGCCATGAAGAAATACATCGCCGCTGCCGCCGTCGTCCTCGCATTGGCCGCCGGCGTGGGCGTGTACCTCGGCTCCGGCGCCACGGCCGCACCAGCCTCGACCTTCGTGCTGCTCGACGGCACGCAAAAGAGCACGGCAGACCTGAAGGGCAAGGTCACCCTGGTCAATTTCTGGGCCACGAGCTGCGTGACCTGCGTCGGCGAAATGCCCAAGGTCATCGCGACCTACGACAAGTACAAGGCACAGGGCTACGACACGTTGGCAGTGGCCATGAGCTACGACCCGCCGAGCTATGTCGTCAACTTCGCGCAAACGCGCAAGCTGCCGTTCAAGGTGGCGATCGACAACACCGGCAGCGTGGCACAGGCCTGGGGCGATGTGAAGCTCACGCCGACCACTTACCTGGTCAACAAGCGCGGCGAGATCGTGAAGCGCTATGTGGGCGAGCCCGATTTCGCCGAACTCCACAAGCTGATCGAGAAGCTGCTGGCCGAGGCCTGATCTTCCGCTCCTCCCGCAAGAAGGCGCTCCCGAAAGAGCGCCTTTGTTTTTTCGCGAGGCGACGGCTTACTGGTTGCGGAAGCTGTCGTGGCAGGCCTTGCAGCTCGCTGCGGTCGGACCGAACTGGGCCTTGAGCGCGTCGAGATTGCCAGCCTTGGCGGCAGTCACCAGCTTGGCGGTTTCGGCGATCAGCTTCTCCTGGCGCTCCTTGAACTTGGCGTCTTCCTTCCAGATTTCGGGCTTGGCCTTGCCGCCCTCGGTGCTGGCGCCGAAGGCCGTCCACGGCAGCTTTGCCATGTCGGCGACCATTTCGGCGTTGGCCGCGGCAGCCGAGGCGTCGTAGGGCGCGCGTCCGTTGGCCATGGCGCCCAGGCGGCCGAAATGCTGGCTCATCACGAACAGCGCGCTCTGGCGGTACTTGATGGCGTCCTCGGGCTTGGCGAACTGCGCTGCAGCGGGCAGGGACAGGACAGCGCAGGCGGCTGCAAGGGCGAACGGAGCAAGTCGGGTCATCGGGGGTCCTCATTGTGGGGAAAACGCCGTCGAACGCGGCGCAGCGGCCGAGTGTAGGGGCTGCCTGCGACAGCCGCATAGCAACAACCCGAAGCAGGCCGGGCCTGGACTTTGCTAATCTGCGCCTTCCGCAGCATTGCGCCCCGCGCCCTTCTCGATGACCGATTCTTCCGTGGCTGCCTTCCCGGCGGCCTCAGGCTCCAGCGCCCGCACGCGGGTCTGGGACCTGCCGACACGCCTTTTCCACTGGGCCCTGGCCGCAGCCGTCATCGGCATGATCGGCACCGGGTTGAACGATGCCATGGAATGGCACTTCCGCCTGGGGTACGCGGTGCTCGCGCTGCTGTTGTTCCGGCTGCTCTGGGGCTTCGTGGGCGGACGCTGGTCACGCTTTGCAGCCTTCGTCTACGGCCCGGGGTCGATGGCGGCCTATCTGCGCGGACGAGCGCGCCCGGACCATCTGATCGGGCACACGCCTCTGGGCGCACTGTCGGTGTTCGCGGTGCTGGCGATCCTGGCCTTGCAGGTGGCCACCGGGCTGATGGCGGACGACGAAATCTCGGCATCGGGGCCGCTCACGCGTTTCGTCTCGGGCGAGCTCGTGAGCCTGGCCACCGGTTGGCACAAGGCGCAGGGCAAGTGGATCGTGATCGCCCTCGTGAGCCTGCACCTGCTGGCGGTGCTGTTCTACGTGCTGGTCAAGCGGCACCGACTGGTGCGGCCGATGGTGACGGGCGACAAGCTGGTTTCCGCCGAGAACGCCCAGGTGGCGCCGAGCCGCGACGACGCGGCGTCGCGCTGGCTGGCGCTGGTGCTGTTCGCACTGTGCGCGGGCGTGGCGTACTGGGTTTCCTCGCTGCGCGTATGAGCTTTTCTGTTTCACGCCCCCTGCCGCTGTCGGACATGCCGGCGGTCGTGCTGCTCACGCCCGAAGAAGCTCACGAGATCGAGGCCACACGCGCGATCTTCCGCGACTACGCGGCCTCGCTGGACATCGACCTGGATTTTCAGGATTTCGATGGCGAACTGGCGCAGCTGCCGGGCGAGTACGCCGAACCGCGCGGCCTGCTGCTGCTGGCGCTGGTCGATCCGGCCAACGTGAAGGAAGACGCCGGGCGCGAGGCGCCGACCCTGCGGCGCGCCGACGGCACGCTGGCGCATGTGGCGGGGTGCTGCGCGCTGCGCCCGCTCGACAGCGCGGACTACGCGAACGCCGCCGAGATGAAGCGCCTGTATGTGCGCCCCGGCTTCCGCGGCCTGGGCCTGGGCCGGCAACTGGCCGAGGCGATCCTCGATGCCGCACGCAGCGCGGGATATGGCTGCGTGCTGCTCGACACACTCGACGACATGGAATCGGCGCGCGCCCTCTATGAAGACCTGGGCTTCGCAGAGGTACCGCCCTACTATCACAACCCCGTCGCCGGGGCCCACTACCTGAAAGTGGAGCTTTAGCTCGACCCCAGGCTGCGTGCACTTCGTGTCGCTACGCCCCCTGCCGGGGGTGGGCGGGGAGGCCCCTCGAAGGATCCGGTTTTATTTAACCGCGGGCTTGGGCCAGCAGCGTGTCGGCGTCGCTGACTTCGAACTTGCCCGGTCCTTCGACGTTGAGCGTCGCGACCTTGCCATCCTTCACGAGCATCGAGTAGCGGTTGCTGCGCAGGCCCATGCCGCGGCCGGTCAGGTCCAGCGTGAGGCCGGTGGCCTTGGCGAAGTCGGCGCTGCCGTCAGCCAGCATGCGCACCTTGGTGCCAGTCTTCTGGTCGCGCGCCCAGGCGCCCATCACGAAGGCATCGTTCACGCTCACGCACCAGATCTCGTCCACGCCAGCGGCCTTGAAGTCGTCGAAGTGCTGCACGTAGCCCGGCACGTGCTTGGCCGAGCAGGTGGGCGTGAAGGCGCCGGGCAGCGCGAACAGCGCGATGGTCTTGCCCGCCGAAGCCTTGGCCACGTCCACGGCGTTCGGGCCGATGCTGCAGCCTTCGCCCTCGACTTCGGAATATTCCTGCAGGGTGGCCGAGGGAAGGGTGTCGCCGACTTTGATCATTGAAAGTGCTCCTGAAAAAGAAAAACGGCCCACATTGTGGGCCGTTTCCGGATGGGCTGTAGCGAGCCGGGGAGATCAGACCAGAACGGCCTTCTCGACCAGACGGGTCACGACCCAGTTCTTGGTCTTCGAGATCGGACGGCTTTCCGTGATCTCGATGGTGTCGCCCAGCTTGTACTCGCCCTTTTCGTCATGGGCGTGGTACTTGCTCGTCTTCGCCACGATCTTGCCGTACAGCTCGTGCTTCACACGGCGCTCGACCAGCACGGTCACGGTCTTGGCACGCTTGTCGCTGACCACCTTGCCGATCAAGGTGCGCTTGAGGGATTTTTTAGGTTCCGTCATGTTCACTCCTTACTTGGCGGCGGGGGTTTCTTGCTGCTTCTGAGCAAGAATGGTCTTTGCGCGAGCGATGTCGCGACGCGTCACGCGCAGCGTCGAGGTGTTCGACAGCTGTTGCGTGGCCTTCTGCATGCGCAGACCGAAATGGGCCTTCTGCAGATCCTTGATTTCGGCTTGCAAGCCTGCGACGTCCTTCGTGCGCAGGGTTGCGGCCTTCGTCACCTTGGCCGGAGCCGCGGTTTCTTTTTTCTTACGGGTTGCCATCAGTGTTCTCCTCTCAGGCGCCGAGCTGGCGAGCGACGAACGTCGTACGCAGCGGAAGCTTGGCGGCGGCCAGGCGGAACGCTTCGCGGGCGAGTTCTTCGGGCACGCCGACGATCTCGAACACGATCTTGCCAGGCTGGATTTCGGCCACGTAGTACTCGGGGTTGCCCTTACCGTTACCCATCCGCACTTCAGCGGGCTTGGTAGAGATCGGCTTGTCCGGGAACACGCGGATCCAGATACGGCCACCGCGCTTCACGTGACGCGAAATCGCGCGGCGAGCGGCCTCGATCTGGCGTGCCGTGAGGCGGCCGCGATCGGTGCATTTGAGACCGAAGTCACCGAACGCAACCGAGTTACCCGTGGTTGCGATGCCGGTGTTGCGGCCCTTTTGTTCCTTGCGGAACTTTCTGCGTGCAGGTTGCAGCATGTTTTGTTACTCCGTAGTTCTAAGACCGATCACTCGGTCTTGGCACCGTCAGCTGCTGCAGCTGGCGCGGCTTTGCGGACGCGCTTAACGGCGGGTTTCGAGTCACCGGCACCGCCGGTTGCTTCTGCAGGCTTGTCGCTGCCATCGGCCGGAGCGGTGTTGCCACCGATCGGGCCGCGGGCACCGGCGCGCGGGCCGGGACCACGACGGTCCGAACCCGGACGGTCGCCACCCGGGCGGCCATCGCGGCGCGGACCGCGCGGACGACGTTCTTCTTCGGGACGCGGCGTTTCGACGGCCGGCAGGTCGTTACGACCCAGCGTGTCGCCCTTGTAGACCCAGACCTTGACGCCGATGACGCCGTAGGTGGTCTTGGCTTCCGAGGTGCCATAGTCGATGTCGGCGCGCAGGGTGTGCAGCGGCACGCGGCCTTCGCGGTACCACTCGGTACGTGCGATTTCGATGCCGTTCAGGCGGCCAGCCGACATGATCTTGATGCCCAGGGCACCCAGACGCATGGCGTTCTGCATGGCGCGCTTCATGGCGCGGCGGAACATGATCCGCTTTTCGAGCTGCTGCGTGATGCTGTCGGCGATCAGCTGCGCATCGATTTCGGGCTTGCGCACTTCTTCGATGTTGACTGCAACCGGCACACCGAGCTGCTTGCCCAGTTCGCGCTTGAGGTTCTCGATGTCTTCGCCCTTCTTGCCGATCACGACGCCCGGACGTGCCGAGTAGATCGTGATGCGTGCGTTCTTGGCGGGACGTTCGATCATGACGCGCGAGACCGAAGCGTTCTTCAGCTTCTTCTTCAGGTATTCGCGAACCTTGATGTCTTCGGCCAGCATGCCCGCGAAATCGCGGTCGCTTGCGTACCAGCGGCTGGACCAGTTACGGGTGACCGCAAGGCGGAACCCGGTTGGGTGGATTTTCTGTCCCATATTTCTTCCAGGCCTTCTTAGTTGCCGACCGTCACGTACACATGGCACGTGGGCTTGCTGATGCGATTGCCGCGACCCTTGGCCCGAGCGGTGAAACGCTTGAGCGTTGCACCTTGCTCGACGTAGATGGTCTTGACCTTCAGCTCGTCGATGTCGGCACCGTCGTTGTGCTCGGCGTTGGCGATGGCCGACTCGAGCACCTTCTTGATGATCACAGCGGCCTTTTTCTGCGTGAATTGCAGAACGTTGAGCGCTTGATCGACCTTCTTGCCGCGGATCAGGTCCGCGACCAGACGGCCCTTGTCGACCGACAGGCGGACACCGCGGAGGACTGCACGTGTTTCAGACATGGTCGTTCCTTACTTCTTCTGGACTTTTTTGTCCGCGGGGTGCCCCTTGAACGTGCGCGTAAGCGCAAATTCGCCGAGCTTGTGGCCGACCATCTGGTCGGTGATGTACACGGGCACGTGTTGCTTGCCGTTGTGCACAGCGATGGTCAGACCGATGAACTCGGGCAGAACCATCGAGCGGCGCGACCAAGTCTTGATCGGCTTCTTGTCCTTGGTCGTCACGGCCTTGTCGGCCTTGGCCACGAGGTGATGGTCGACGAAAGGACCCTTTTTGAGAGAGCGAGTCATTGGCTATCCCTTACTTCTTGCGACGCGACACGATGAAGACCTGCGTGCGCTTGTTGTTACGGGTGCGATAGCCCTTGGTCAGATTGCCCCATGGGTCGACAGGGTGGCGGCCTTCGCCAGTCTTGCCTTCGCCACCACCGTGCGGGTGGTCGACCGGGTTCATCACCACGCCGCGAACGGTCGGGCGGATACCCATGTGACGCTTCACACCGGCCTTGCCGAGTTGGCGCAGGCTGTGCTCTTCGTTGGCCACTTCGCCGATGGTTGCACGGCATTCGATGTGGATGCGGCGCACCTCCCCCGAACGCATGCGGACCTGGGCGTAGACGCCTTCGCGAGCCAGCAGCGTGGCCGACGTGCCGGCCGAACGCGCGATCTGTGCGCCCTTGCCGGGTTGCAGTTCGATGCAGTGGATCGTCGAGCCGACCGGAATGTTGCGGATCGGCAGGGTGTTGCCGGCGCGGATCGGGGCTTCAGCGCCCGACAGCAGCGTTGCACCAGCTTCCAGACCGCGCGGGGCGATGATGTAGCGGCGCTCGCCGTCGGCGTAGCACACCAGGGCGATGTGGGCGGTGCGGTTCGGGTCGTACTCGATGCGTTCGACCTTGGCCGGGATGCCGTCCTTGTTGCGTACGAAGTCGACAACGCGGTAGTGGTGCTTGGCACCGCCGCCACGATGACGGATCGTGATGTGGCCGTTGTTGTTGCGGCCGGCCTTCTGGAACTGGGGTTCCAGCAGGGGAGCGTGAGGAGCACCCTTGAACAGGTGGTCACGCGAGATCTTCACCGCGCCGCGTTGGCCCGGCGAAGTGGGTTTCATCTTGATGACGGCCATGATTAAGCGCCTTCCCCGACGAGGTTGAGCTCTTGACCGGGCTTCAGGGTCACATAGGCCTTGCGAACGTTGTCGCGGCGGCCGATGGACTTGCCAAAGCGCTTGGTCTTGCCCTTGGTGTTGAGCACCGACACGCCCTGGACTTCGACCTTGAACATCAGTTCGACAGCGGCCTTGATCTCGGGCTTGGTGGCGTCTTGCAGCACCTTGAAAGTGACAGCGTTCGACTTCTCGCCGACCATCGTGGCCTTTTCGGACACGATCGGGGCGACCAGCACCGCCATCAGGCGGCCTTCTTCGAACGTACGTTCAGCGGCGGTAGGGTTCACGCGGCTCATGCGAACATCTCCTTGAGCTTGTCGACGGCACCCTTGGTGACCAGCACCTTCTTGTAGTGAACCAGCGACACCGGATCGGCGTAGCGGGGTTCGACCACGAGAACGTTCACCAGATTGCGCGAGGCAAGGTACAGGTTTTCGTCGACTTCTTCGGCGATCACGAGCACGGACTCGAGATTCATTGCCTTGAAACGGGCTGCCAGCGGCTTCGTCTTGGGCGAATCCACGGTCAGCGAATCCACCACGGCCAGACGGCCTTCGCGAGCGAGCTGCGAGAAAATGGCGGCCATGCCGGCGCGGTACATCTTCTTGTTGATCTTCTGCGAGAAGTTTTCGTCAGGCATGTTCGGGAAGATCCGGCCACCCCCGCGCCACAGCGGCGAGGACGTCATACCGGCACGGGCGCGGCCCGTTCCCTTTTGCTTGAAAGGCTTCTTGGTCGAGTGCTTGACCTGCTCGCGGTCCTTCTGGGCGCGCGTGCCTTGGCGGGCGTTGGCCTGGAACGCAACGACGATCTGGTGGACCAGGTCTTCGTTGTAGTCACGGCCGAACACGGTCTCGGGGGCGTCGTACTTCGACGCGGCCTGGCCTTGTTCGTTCAGGAGTTCGAGTTCCATTACTTCGCTCCTTCAGCCGCTTGCGGCTTGGCCTTGATGGCGGGACGCACGGTGACGAAGCCACCCTTCGAACCCGGAATCGCGCCCTTGATGAGCAGCAGTTGACGTGCTTCGTCGATGCGGAACACGTCGAGGTTTTGCGTCGTGCGCGTGACGTCGCCGAGGTGGCCCGTCATGCGCTTGCCGGGAAACACGCGACCGGGGTCTTGTGCCATGCCGATCGAGCCGGGAACGTTGTGCGAACGGCTGTTACCGTGCGACGCGCGTTGCGAGCTCATGTTGTGGCGCTTGATCGTGCCAGCGTAGCCCTTACCGATGGAGGTGCCTTGCACGTCCACCTTCTGGCCCACGGAAAACACGCTGGCCGCCGCAATCACGCCACCAGCCTTGTGCTGACCTGCGGTTTCTGCGGTAACGCGGAATTCCTGGATGATTTCGCCAGCTTCGACACCCGCCTTGGCGAGGTGGCCGGCTTCGGGCTTGGTCACGCGCGATGCTTTGCGCGAACCGAACGTCACCTGCAGGGCGACGTAGCCATCGGTCTCTTGGGACTTGATCTGGGTCACACGGTTGTTGGACACATCCACCACCGTGACAGGAACTGCGTCCCCGTCATCGGTGAAGAGACGCATCATCCCCACCTTGCGGCCCAGCAACCCGAGGGAGTTGCTCAGACTCATTTGTTTTCTCCAAAAATGGAAGACTTCCTTCGCCGCTGCCACTTCAATTGGCGACAGCGTTTGGCCGATTCCCCAAGGTTCCCGGCCCGCGAAAGAAGGTTGATAAATCTCTGCCCGAACTACACCCGCATGGACGCACCAAGGGCAGAGCCAGCGATTATAGCCCGCGGCACGGGCCCATTGCAAGGGCGATTGTTGCGCCTGTTTGGTGCCCTATTTGGGCTCTTTGGGCTCTTTGGCGGGCAAGGAGATGATCTTTTCGCCCTCGTCGGACGATTTCACCTCGCCGGCACCCTTCATGGCCGGCACCGCCGATCCGGTCTGCACAGGGATCGCGACGATGCTCATGGCGCCGTTCTGCGTGACAAAGACGTTCAGGTAGGCAAGGCCCTCGCGGTCGCTCGTCACCGTGGCGGTGGCGGTCGTACGCTGGCCGGCCGGGAGAGCCAGGCTGCTGCTCGTCGTCAGGGTCAGGCCGGCATCCGTCGTCAGGCGCGCGGTGGCCCCGGCCGGATCGCTCACGCCGTCGAACTGCAGAACGACAGAAACCGGCCGGCCGATCTGGGCCCTGCCGTCGACCCTGTACTGGATCACGACACCGGAATCATTGGGCTTGCGCGCCGCGACCGTCATGGCCGCATGGCGCGAAGAAGCAGCGTGCTTGGCCGCTCGGGGCGTGGGCACGCCGTCCGCGAAAACCGGCGCCGACATGGCAGCGAGCGTCAGCCATGCCGCAGCGGCAATCATCGAGCTGGAACGGGGGTTCATGGTGGCCTTCCTCACTGCTATTGAATGGTTACGTTGAAACACGTGCTAGCAGCGGAGTTATTGAGATCGTTGACAACCAGGACATAGTCGCCGGCCGAAAGGTTGACCGAACTGGTATTGCGGCTCACCACACCACCTTTGTAGATCGCGAAATTGGCGCTGGCACCCACCGGCGGGGAGACCACGAACTGGTAACTGCGGCTGGCCGGAGCCGTAAACCTCAAGTACGCAAAGCTGCCCAGCTTGTTGCCATCGCGCTGCGGATCGGCGGCATTCGTCACACAAGCTTGTGTAATCGAGCCGCCGATCGCTGCCGGCTTGTACATCGGCAGCACGATCGGCAAGCCGCCATCATTGCTTTCCGATGAGCCATAGGCATCGCTGCTGCCCGCTATGTTCTGCCCCGCCAGCAGCGCAGCCAGCGCCTGCGCACTGCCCGGCGCCGTCGCATTGAATGCCGCCGAGAACGGATGGATCGACGTGACCGGCGCACCACTGCGGAACTGGAACCCCGTCATCGTGTCGTGGATCGGCTTGAACCCGACCTGCTGGTTGAGATTCCAGAAGATCGATTGGATCGAGGATTCGCGGAACCAGCCCGGGTTGGATGCCGGCCCCCTCGTGAGGTCGAGACTGCCGCCCTGGGCTTGGCCGGGCCCACCCGAATCGACATAGTTGCTCCGCCCCAGCGCGATGCCCGACCAGCCATTGCCCCATCCTTCGGAGAAGGCAAGCCGACGATCGATGAGCTCGCTCGTGGAATGGGCGCCGCCCGTCGAATCATCCCGGCTGAAGGAGGCCTGGTAGTAGTGCCCCCACTCGTGCGCGATCACCGGCGCATCGAATTCGTCGGTGTCCACATCCTCCTTGCCGAGCACATAGATTTCCGCCCCCGAACTCCTGCCGACGAAGAACGTGGTGCCGATCTGTCCCAGCGCGATACTTCCGCTGGCGTTCGTGTTGTTGACGCTCCAGAACACTTTCAGCGACGGAAATGCCGTAGCCGGCGCCACCGACAGCACCTTCTGCATTGCGGTGTAGATCGTGTCCATCACGGCGAACGGCCCGGACACGCGCTGGCTGGTGTAGCTCGATCCACCCCAGCCGCTGCCGGCGCGCAGATCGCGGGTGAGTGCCGCACCTCCCGTGGAGAACGCCGACGACTGCATGGAATAGATCGCGTTCGACCGGGTGTTGTCGCGTACGGTGACGTCCCAGCTCGGCGCCGAGCCGGTGCGGGTCAATTGGGCCCGCACCCGTACGATGACAGCCGTGTTCGCCGGAACGGTCACAGCATAGGCGCCGCTGCCGTCTGTGGAGGTCGTGGCCAGTTGGCTGCCGCTGGTGGCATCGAGCACTTCGACAAAAGCGCCACGCACCGGCTTGACCGAGGTGTCGGCGTACACGAGAGGGCCATTCGGATTGGGTACAAACTCATAGGTAGTCGTACCGCTCAAAGCGACTTGCGTCGTTGCCACAGGAGGCACGGGCACATCACCACCGCCGCCTCCTGTTGCCGCAGGAGGCAGGGACAGCACGGGAAGGCCCCCACCGCCCCCTCCTCCTCCACCGCCGCAAGCGGCCAACAACGCCGCCGTGATGCACGCCATCAAACCCGACGCAAAAGAGATGCCTTGTCTCATAGCTGTGCTGCCCTCGTTTCAGCTGCATTGCGCCCCGCCCCATGGGGGCCGCAGACCGGCGAGGATGCCACATTCGTGAGACAAAAAACAAAGCCCGCCTGCATTTCTGCAGGCGGGCTTCGTCAGTAACCGCGGCGCGAAGCCGAATGGATTACTGCAGCTTGATTTCGACGTCCACGCCGGCCGGCAGGTCGAGCTTCATCAGCGCGTCCACGGTCTTGTCGGTCGGGTCGACGATGTCCATCAGGCGCTGGTGCGTGCGGATTTCCAGCTGGTCGCGCGACGTCTTGTTGACGTGCGGCGAACGCAGGATGTCGAAGCGCTTCATGCGGGTCGGCAGGGGCACGGGGCCCTTGACGATCGCGCCGGTGCGCTTGGCGGTGTCCACGATTTCAGCGGCCGACTGGTCGATCAGCTTGTAGTCGAATGCCTTCAGGCGGATGCGGATTTTTTGCTTGGTAGCCATGGTGATTCCTTTGCGTCCGGCTTAGATGTCGAGGATCTTCGCCACGACGCCCGAACCCACGGTGCGGCCGCCTTCGCGGATGGCGAAGCGCAGGCCTTCTTCCATCGCGATCGGGTTGATCAGCTTCACGGTGATGCTGACGTTGTCGCCGGGCATGACCATTTCCTTGTCCTTGGGCAGCTCGATCGCGCCGGTCACGTCCGTCGTGCGGAAGTAGAACTGCGGACGGTAGTTGTTGAAGAACGGCGTGTGACGGCCGCCTTCGTCCTTCGACAGGACATACACCTCGGCGGTGAAGTGCACGTGCGGCTTGATCGAGCCGGGCTTGCACAGCACTTGGCCGCGCTCGACTTCTTCGCGCTTCGTGCCGCGCAGCAGCACGCCGACGTTGTCGCCAGCCTGGCCCTGGTCCAGCAGCTTGCGGAACATTTCCACGCCGGTGCAGGTGGTCTTGACGGTCGGGCGGATGCCGACGATTTCGATTTCCTCGCCGACCTTGATCACGCCGCGCTCGACAGCGCCGGTCACGACGGTGCCGCGACCCGAGATCGAGAACACGTCTTCCACGGGCATCAGGAAGGTGCCGTCCACGGCGCGCTCGGGCGTCGGGATGTAGGTGTCGAGGGCTTCGGCCAGCTTCATGATGGCACCTTCGCCCAGCTCGCCCTTGTCGCCTTCGAGGGCGAGCTTGGCCGAGCCGTGGATGATGGGGGTGTCATCGCCGGGGAATTCGTACTTGTCGAGGAGTTCGCGGACTTCCATTTCGACCAGCTCGAGCAGTTCCTTGTCGTCGACCATGTCGCACTTGTTCAGGAACACGATGATGTAGCCCACGCCCACCTGGCGCGCCAGCAGGATGTGCTCACGGGTCTGGGGCATCGGGCCGTCAGCGGCCGAGCACACCAGGATGGCGCCGTCCATCTGGGCGGCGCCGGTGATCATGTTCTTCACGTAGTCGGCGTGGCCGGGGCAGTCGACGTGTGCGTAGTGGCGGTTGGCCGTTTCGTACTCGACGTGCGCGGTGTTGATCGTGATGCCGCGGGCCTTTTCTTCGGGCGCAGCATCGATCTGGTCGTAGGCCTTGGCTTCGCCGCCGAACTTGGCCGACAGCACCGTGGCGATCGCCGCCGTCAGCGTGGTCTTGCCGTGGTCGACGTGACCGATCGTGCCCACGTTCACGTGCGGCTTGGTGCGGGTGAATTTACCTTTTGCCATTTTTCAATCCTTGAAAGAGCATGTCCCGTGTGTTGGTTTTATGTCTGCATCCGATTGCTGGTTCGCCTCGCACGGGAACGTGGCGGCACCGGATCGCAGACAACGAGGGCCACGCACTGCGCGGCCCTGCATTCTTGAAAACTTACTTTGCGCGAGCAGCCACGATGGCTTCGGCAACGTTGCGCGGAGCTTCAGCGTAGTGCTTGAACTCCATCGTGTACGTGGCACGGCCTTGCGACATCGAGCGCAGCGTGGTCGAGTAGCCGAACATTTCCGACAGCGGCACTTCGGCCTTGATGGACTTGCCGCCACCGATCATGTCGTCCATGCCCTGCACCATGCCGCGGCGTGAGGACAGGTCGCCCATCACGTTGCCGGCGTAGTCTTCGGGCGTTTCGACTTCCACGGCCATCATCGGCTCCAGGATCACGGGGCTGGCCTTGCGGGCGCCTTCCTTGAAACCGAAGATCGCGGCCATCTTGAACGCCATTTCGTTCGAGTCCACGTCGTGGTACGAACCGAAGTGCAGCGTGACCTTGACGTCGACGACGGGGTAGCCCGCCAGCACGCCTTGCGTCAGCGCTTCGACAACGCCCTTTTCCACTGCGGGGATGTATTCGCGAGGAACCACACCGCCCTTGATGGCGTCGACGAACTCGAAACCCTTGCCCGCTTCCTGCGGCTCGAGCTTCAGGATCACGTGACCGTACTGGCCCTTGCCGCCCGACTGGCGAACGAACTTGCCTTCGGCTTCTTCGACGGTCTTGCGGATCGTTTCGCGGTAGGCCACTTGCGGCTTGCCGACGTTCGCTTCCACGCCGAATTCGCGCTTCATGCGGTCCACGATGATTTCGAGGTGGAGCTCGCCCATGCCGGCGATGATGGTCTGGCCCGATTCTTCGTCGGTCTTGACGCGGAACGACGGGTCTTCCTGAGCCAGGCGCTGCAGGGCGATGCCCATCTTTTCCTGGTCGGCCTTGGTCTTGGGTTCGACGGCCTGCGAGATCACCGATTCCGGGAACACCATGCGCTCGAGCGTCACGACGGCTGCGGGATCGCACAGGGTTTCGCCCGTGGTCACTTCCTTCAGGCCCACGCAGGCGGCAATGTCGCCGGCGCGGATTTCATTGACTTCTTCGCGGTTGTTCGCGTGCATCTGCACGATACGGCCGATACGCTCCTTCTTGCCGCGCACCGGGTTGTAGACGCTGTCGCCCTTGGTCAGCACGCCGGAGTAGACGCGCACGAAGGTCAGCTGGCCCACGAACGGGTCGGTCATCAGCTTGAATGCCAGGGCCGAGAACTTCTCGTTGTCGTCGGCCTTGCGGGTGACGGGCGCTTCGTCTTCGTCGGTGCCGTTGACGGGCGGAATGTCGGTCGGTGCCGGCATGTATTCGACGACGGCGTCGAGCATCGCCTGCACGCCCTTGTTCTTGAAGGCCGAGCCGCACAGCATCGGCTGGATTTCGCCGGCGATGGTGCGCTGGCGGATGGCCTTCTTGATTTCTTCCTCGGTCAGCTCGTTGCCTTCGAGGTACTTGTTCATCAGCTCTTCGCTGGCTTCGGCAGCCGCTTCGACGAGCTTTTCGCGGTATTCGTTGCAGACATCGGTCAGGTTCGCGGGGATGTCACCGTAGGTGAAGGTCACGCCCTTGTCTTCGTCCCAGATGATGGCCTTCATCTTCACGAGGTCGACGATGCCCTGGAAGTGCTCTTCGGCACCGATCGGGATCTGGATCACGACGGGGTTGGCCTTCAGGCGATCGACCATCATCTGGCGCACGCGCAGGAAGTCGGCGCCGGTGCGGTCCATCTTGTTGACGAACGCGAGGCGGGGCACCTTGTACTTGTTGGCCTGGCGCCAGACGGTTTCCGACTGGGGCTGCACGCCGCCGACGGCGTCGTACACCATGACGGCGCCGTCCAGCACGCGCATCGAGCGCTCGACTTCAATGGTGAAGTCCACGTGGCCGGGGGTGTCGATGATGTTGATGCGGTGTTCTTCGAACTTGCCAGCCATGCCCTTCCAGAAGCAGGTGGTGGCAGCCGACGTGATCGTGATGCCACGCTCTTGCTCTTGCTCCATCCAGTCCATCGTGGCGGCACCGTCGTGCACTTCACCGATCTTGTGGTTCACACCGGTGTAGAACAGGATACGTTCGGTCGTCGTGGTCTTGCCAGCGTCAATGTGCGCGGAGATACCGATGTTGCGGTAGCGCTCGATGGGGGTCTTGCGGGACATGATTTACTTTCGGGTTAAATGCGTTGAGCGCTGGTTCTCGAGTACGGACGACATCGCCCGACACTCAAGATCCAACGCCCAAGCTGTGTCTGATTTTTAGAAGCGGAAGTGGCTGAATGCGCGGTTGGCTTCTGCCATGCGGTGCACTTCGTCGCGCTTCTTCATGGCGCCGCCACGGCCTTCCGTGGCTTCCATCAGTTCGTTGGCCAGACGCAGGGCCATCGACTTCTCACCGCGCTTGCGGGCAGCTTCCTTGATCCAGCGCATCGACAGGGCGAGGCGACGGACGGGACGGACTTCGACCGGTACCTGGTAGTTCGCACCGCCAACGCGGCGCGACTTCACTTCGACCATCGGCTTCACGTTGTTGATGGCAACGGTGAAAGCCTCGAGAGGGTCCTTGTCCGGGTTCTTCTTTTCGATGAAGTCGAGGGCACCGTAGATGATGCGCTCGGCAACAGCCTTCTTGCCGCCTTCCATGATCACGTTCATGAATTTGGACAGCTCGACATTGCCGTACTTGGGATCCGGCAGGATTTCACGTTTGGGGACTTCGCGACGACGTGGCATTTTTCTAACCTCTTTGCTTCAGTTGGCATCGTTTCCGATACCGCGAGAGCCAGTCAGGACTCTCACTTACTCGACCCGGGATTGGGTCACTTCGTTCGACAAGCCCGCCAAGGCCATCGAACACCGCTTGTTTTTTTACAACAGGAAGGCTTAAGCCTTCTTGGGACGCTTCGCGCCGTACTTGGAACGCGACTGCTTGCGGTCTTTCACGCCTTGCAGGTCGAGCGAACCGCGCACGATGTGGTAACGCACACCGGGCAAGTCCTTGACACGGCCGCCGCGAACCAGCACGACGCTGTGTTCCTGCAGGTTGTGGCCTTCGCCGCCGATGTAGGAGATGACTTCGAAGCCATTGGTCAGACGGACCTTGGCAACTTTACGAAGCGCCGAGTTGGGCTTCTTTGGCGTCGTGGTGTAGACGCGGGTGCAGACACCGCGACGTTGCGGCGAGTTCTGCATGGCAGGGCTCTTCGAATTGATCTTTTCGACCGTTCGACCCTGACGCACCAGTTGATTGATGGTTGGCATGAATGAATTAGTCCCAAAACGCCCCGGCCTTGGCTGTGAAACCGTCCTTGTCCTTGTCGTGACGCAAGGCAGGGAAGCCGGGAATAACGAAAACGTGAAACCCTTCGGAAATTTCCGAAAAGCCCACGAGTATAGCAAACGAGCATGAAACAGCAAGGTCAGCCGTGGCGGCTGGCCGCCGACGGCCTTGCAATCCCACTGATTTACTTGATCCAGAGCCGCACGGCATCCCAGGCTCGGCCGAATATCCCTGCCTGCTCGACGGGCTCCAGGGCGACCAGCGGCACATCCGCGACCGGCTGGTCGTCCAGGGTGACCTTGAGCGAACCGACGGGCTGGTACTTGGCGAACGGAGCCACCAGCGGATCGGGGCGCGACACCTGGGTCTTGATCTTGGCGGGGGGGGGGGGGGGGGCCCCGCCCCCCCGGGGCGCCGGGCCGCCCCCCGGGGGGGGGTGTGGGTTTGGGGGGGGGGGGGGGGGGGGGGGGGGCGGGGGGGGGGGGGGGGGGGGGGGGGGCGCCGGGGGGGGGGGG
>NZ_JBGLYU010000065.1:0-28958 GCF_047304235.1 Variovorax sp. Varisp36 | reverse complement strand
GCGGTGGGGAGGGAGGCGGTGCGCATCAGGCGGTCGGCTTGTCGTCGCCCTTGATGTGCGGCGCAATATAGAGACCCTGCGCCACCAGGAAGACGATCGGGAACACATAGCCCCAGAGCTTGAAGTTGACCCAGGCCTCGGTCGTGAAGTACGCCGCCACGTAGCCGTTGATGAGCGCCATGAACAGGCAGTAGCCGATCCACGCCACGTTGAGCCGGCCCCAGATGCGGTCGGGCAGCTCGAGCTGCGAGCCCAGCAGCATCTTGAGGAAGTTCTTCTTCAGCGCCCAGAGCGCCACCGCCAGCGCGATGGCCATCGCGCCGTACAGCACCGTCGGCTTCCACTTGATGAAGCGGTCGTCGTGCAGCACCAGCGTGAGCGTTCCGAACAGCAGGATCAGCACCAGCGTGGCCTTCTGCATCGCCTGCAGCTTGCGCTCCATGGCATAGATGATGGCCATCTGCACCACGGTGGCGGCCATGAGCACGCCGGTGGCGGTGTAGATGTCGGCGAGCTTGTAGGCGCCGAAGAACAGGAGGATGGGAAAGAAGTCGAGGAGCAGTTTCATTTTTTATGGAAGTCGAGCGACGCCGAGTTCATGCAATAGCGCAGGCCGGTTTCGGTCGGGCCGTCAGGGAACACGTGGCCCAGGTGGGCGCCGCAATTGGCGCACACGTTCTCGGTGCGCACCATGCCGTGCGATCGGTCGACGATGTTCCTGATGGCGCCGGGCACCGCTTCTTCAGAGAAGCTGGGCCAGCCGCAGCCGGCATCGAACTTGGTCGATGATTCGAACAGCTTGGCGCCGCAGCACACGCAGTGGTAGGTGCCGTCGTCCCAGTGCGCTTCGTACTTGCCGGTGAAGGGGCGTTCGGTGGCCGCGTGGCGCGTCACCTCGAAGGCCGCGGGCTCGGCGCCTTTTTCAGCGAGCAGGGCTTTCCATTCGGCGTCGGTCTTCTGTACGGGAGTGGTCATGATGAGCAGCTGATTTCGATCGTGGAGGCCCAGTCGGGCGGGAAGCCGGCGAGTGCGTCGGCGTCGGGATGTTCTTCAAATGGGGTCTCGAGCACAGCCAGCAAGGTTGCCACACCCGAGTGGTCTTTTTGCTGACTTGCTTCGATCGCTTGCTGCCCCAGGTGGTTGCGCAGCACGAACCTGGGGTTGGATTTGAGCATCAGATCGGCGGCTTGCGTACGTCCAGTGGTCGTATGGCGCTCCGAAAACGCTAGCAGCCACGCGTCGAAGCCCTCGCGGTCCAGGAACAGGTCGCGCACCGGCTCGACGTTGCCGTCGGCCATGTGGTTCGAGAGCCGGCGCCAGAAGATGGTGTAGTCGACCTTGCCGGCGGCCAGCAGCTTGAGCACGCCTTCGATCAGCGCGCGGTCGCCTTCGGCCGGGCTCGCGAGCCCGAGCTTGGCGCGCATTCGGCCCTCGAACTCGTTCGGGAACACGGTCTTGTACGACTCCAGTGCGGCCACCGCGACTTCCTGGTCGCCGATCAGCGGCAGCAGCGCCTGTGCGAGGCAGAACAGGTTCCAGTAAGCCACGTTGGGCTGCTGGTTGAAGGCGTAGCGCCCGCTGGTGTCGCTGTGGTTGCAGATGTGGCGCGGGTCGAAGCCATCGAGGAACTGGAACGGGCCGTAGTCGATGGTGAGCCCGAGGATGCTCATGTTGTCGGTGTTCATCACGCCGTGGCAGAAGCCCGCGGCCTGCCATCGGGCGAGCAGGGCGGCGGTGCGCTCGCTCACGGCTTCGAGGAAGGCGGCATACGCGTTGCCGCCGAAGCGCCCGGTGGTGCGGCACGCCGGGTAGTAGCGGTCGATGACGTAGTCGGCCAGCGCGCGCAACTCATCTTCGCGCTGGTTGGCCGCGAAGTGCTCGAAGTGGCCGAAGCGGATGAAGCTCGGTGCGACGCGGGTCACGACGGCCGCGCTTTCCGGCTCCTCGCGGTACACGCGGGCGTCGGACCCCGTCACGCACAGCGCGCGGGTGGTCGGGATGCCGAGGCCGTGCATGGCCTCGCTGCAGAGAAACTCCCGGATGCTGGAGCGCAGCACCGCGCGGCCGTCGCCGCCGCGCGAGTAAGGCGTGCGGCCCGCGCCCTTCAGCTGCACTTCGAGCCCGCCTTCGGTCTCGCCGACCGTGATCGCACGTCCGTCGCCAAGCTGGCCTGCCCACACGCCGAACTGGTGGCCGCTGTAGACCGTCGCGAAGGGGCGGCTGCCGGCGACGGGCAGGTTGCCGGTCAGGGCAGCGAGCGTGCCGTCCGACGAATGCCAGCCGGCCGGCAGCCCGAGTTCGCGTGCTACGGCTTCGCTGCGGCCCACCCAGTACGGATCGGGCAGGGGCGTCGGCCTCAGTTCAGTGAAAAATGCCGGGCCCAAGGCGGCGAAACCGGGTTTCCAGCGCAACCCCAGGTCCGCGACCTCGGTGTCTTCAGCAAGCAAGCTCATGCCCGGATTGTCCGGCACAGCGCGTAACCCCTTGCCGAACGGGCCATCGCGGCCCGCGGCCCTCAGGCCGCGAGTGCGGCAGGCCCATTCCAGATGCGCGCCCGGTATTGCGCTGGCGGCACGCCGAACCAGCGCTTGCAGGCGCGAAAAAAGTTGCTGCTGTCGACGAAGCCCAGCCTGTCGGCTACTTCGGTCAATGTATGTCGGTCGTCGGCAAGGTACTGCTGCGCCAGCTCGCGACGGGTGCGGTCGAGCAGCGACTGGAACGACACCGACTCCTCCTGCAACCGCCGCTGCAGCGTGCGCTCGGCCAGGCCCAGACCCGAGGCCACGTCCTGCCGGCGCGGCTCGCCGTGCTGGAGCCGGCGCGCGATCTCGGCGCACACCAGGCTGCTTGTGGTGGCCTGGCCCAGCAGGTCGAGTTGTTCGTCCAGCAGATGCTCCTGCATCTCGCCGAGCGTCTCGTGGTAGGTGGGCAGCGGCATTGCCATGTCGGCGCTCGACAGCAGCAGGCGGTTGGCCGCTGCATTGAAGCGCACCTCGCAGCCGAAGGCCTCCCGGTGCAGCCGGTCGCTGGTCGGCGCGGGATAGACGAACTCCATCGCCAGCGGCTGCAGTTCGCGCCGCGTGAGCCACTGGCACTGCATCAGCGTGGTCAGCAGGGCGTATTCGACGCGCTGGCGCGGAATCGGCAGGCTGCCGCCGGTGTGTTCCATTGACAGCCAGCAGCCGCGCGGCTCGGGATGCAGCGAGAAGCCGGTCGCATCCGAAATCACGGCCATGTAGCGCGCCAGCCGCGCGAGCGCCGCCCCGAGCGTGGCGCTGCACGACATCGCATGGCCCACCGTTCCCAGTTTGCTGTGCGTGGCGGCCAGGTCGCGTTGCAGGCCCAGCGTGGGCTTGCCGGCGCGGGCTACCGCGAGCTGCCACATCACCGTGACCTCGTCGACCGGGATGCGCGTGTTCTGCCGGTGCAGCGAATCGGGATCGAAGCCGGCGTCGCGCAGCAGCGAGGGCACGTCCAGCCCCTCGGCCTCGAACATCGAGAGCACGCCTTCGAGCCAGGCGGCCGAGCTGGTACGCAGCTCAGGCTGCGGGATGCCGCCGGTCGGCCGGCGTTGCGGCCCACGCTGGCGGTGCGGCACGGAGGCTCCTGAAGTCATTCGTTTGGCTTCCTTGCGATAGGGGTGAAAACGGCGCCGGTTCCTAGAATTTTCCGCGTGCTCGGCGGCCGGAAGTATGGGGGGTCGCGCACCGGGCCAGGAATTCGAGGCCAGATTCCGCAGTGCGGGTTTGTGTCATTGTGAAAGTCGCCGAAGCTTGCGTGAATCCGATGTCCGCAAGTTCATGAAGTCATTTCTTTCAGGAGTCCGTAGATGCTGGGTTTGATGCAAGACCAACCGCTTTTGATCTCGTCGCTGATCGAGTTTGCCGAGCGCCACAACGGCGACGGCGAGATCGTCTCGCGCCGGGTCGAGGGCGACATCCACCGCACGACGTGGGGCGGTATCGCATCGCGTGCCCGGCAGGTGGCCAATGCGCTGGACGGCGAGCAGCTGCTGTTCAGCGACCGCATCGCCACGCTGGCCTGGAACGGCTACCGCCACCTGGAGCTGTACTACGGCGTGAGCGGCAGCGGCCGCGTGCTGCACACCATCAATCCGCGCCTGCACCCCGACCAGATCGCGTGGATCGCCAACCATGCCGAAGACCAGATCCTGTGCTTCGACCTGAGCTTCCTTCCGCTGGTACAGGCGGTGCACGCCAAGTGCCCCACGATCCGGAAATGGATTGCACTCTGTGATGCCGACAAGCTGCCCGCCGACAGCGGGATTCCCAACCTCGTGAGCTACGAGGGCTGGATGGGCGCGCAGTCCAATGACTACGAATGGCCGACTTTCGACGAGAACTCCGCGTCGAGCATGTGCTACACGAGCGGCACCACGGGCAATCCGAAGGCCGCGCTCTACAGCCACCGATCGACCATGCTGCATGCCTATGCCGCGGCCCTGCCAGACGTGATGCGCCTGTCGGCGCGCGACTCGGTGCTGCCGGTGGTGCCGATGTTCCACGTCAATGCCTGGGGCATTCCGTATTCGGCCGCACTGGTGGGCTGCAAGATCGTGTTTCCCGGCCCCGCGCTGGATGGCAAGTCGGTGTACGAGCTGATCGAATCCGAAGGCGTGACCTTCGCGGCCGGCGTGCCCACCGTGTGGCAGATGATGCTGGGCCACATGCAGGCGAATGGCCTGAAGTTCTCGAAGCTCAACCGCACCGTCATCGGCGGCTCGGCCTGCCCGCCGGCCATGATCAAGGCGTTCCAGGACATCTACGACGTCGAGGTGCTGCACGCCTGGGGCATGACCGAGATGAGCCCGCTGGGCACGCTGTGCACCCTCAAGAACAAGCACCTGTCGTTGCCGGCCGACGCCCAGCTGCAGATCCGCATGAAGCAGGGCCGTGCCATTTTTGGCGTCGACATGAAGATCGTCGATGGCGACGGCAACGAACTGCCGTGGGACGGCAAGGCCTATGGCGACCTGCTGGTCAAGGGCCCGTGGATCGTCAAGGAATACTTCAAGGGCGAGGGCGGCAACCCGCTCATTCCCGATGCGCGCAATCGCGGCTGGTTCCCCACCGGCGACGTCGCCACCATCGATGCCGAGGGCTACCTGCAGATCACCGACCGCAGCAAGGACGTGATCAAGTCCGGCGGCGAGTGGATCAGCTCCATCGAGATCGAGAACATCGCCGTCGCGCACCCGGCCGTGGCCATGGCCGCGTGCATCGGCGTGTTCCATCCCAAGTGGGACGAGCGGCCGATCATCGCGGTCGTGAAGAAGCCCAATGCCGAGGTCACGCGCGAGGAACTGCTGAAGTTCTATGAGGGCAAGACCGCCAAATGGCAGATCCCGGACGACGTGGTGTTCGTGGAAGCCATCCCCATCGGCGCCACCGGCAAGATTTTGAAGACCAGGCTGCGCGAACTGCTCAAGGACTACAAGCTGCCGACCCTTTGAAGACCCGCGCGAGCCCTGCCGCGCTGTCGCGCAGGCGATAGGAATTCCGCCTCGGCGGCCAAGCTTGCGGGCAATCCCTGTGCGGCGAAAAAAAGGGCGCTTGTAGGCTGGCACTCCGCCTTACAAACTGGAGACTCTTCATGCAATTTGCTATCAAGTCAGTAGCTGCCTGTGCAATGTTGGTGAGCCTGACGGCTGCATTCGCTCAAAAGGGCGAGACCGTCAAGATCGCCTGGCTCGACCCGCTTTCCGGCCTCATGGCGGCGGTCGGCACCAACCAGCTCAAGACCACCCAGTTCCTTGCAGAAGAGTTCAACAAGAAGAACCAGTCGGGCGTGAAGTTCGAAATCATCGCGCTCGACAACAAGCTCAGCCCGCAGGAAACCACCGCCGCGCTGCGCTCGGCGCAGGACCAGGGCGCGCGCTACATCATGCAGGGCAACGGCTCCGGCCCCGCGCTCGCGATCATCGACGCCATCGAGAAGAACAACGCGCGCAATCCGGGCAAGGAGCTGCTGTACATGAACTACGCGGCCGTCGACCCCGACCTGACCAACAGCAAGTGCAGCTACTGGCACTTCCGGCTCGACGCCGACACCTCCATGAAGATGGAGGCGCTCACCACCTGGATGAAGGACCAGCCCGACATCAAGAAGGTCTACATCCTCGGCCAGAACTACGCCCACGGCGTGCAGGTGTCCAAGTTCGCCAAGGAAGACCTGAAGGTCAAGCGCCCCGACATCCAGATCGTCGGCGACGACCTGCATCCGCTGGCCCAGGTGCGCGACTTCTCTCCCTACATCGCCAAGATCAAGGCCTCGGGCGCCGACACTGTCATCACCGGCAACTGGGGCTCCGACCTGTCGCTGCTCATCAAGGCCGCCAACGACTCGGGCCTGAACGTCAAGTTCCTGACCTACTACGCGCCGGGCGCCGGCACGCCTACGGCCATGGGCGCCACGTCGGACGGCAAGGTCTACACGGTCGCCTACGCCCACTACAACATGGGCGGGGAGATCCAGAGGCTGCTCGGGGGCTACAAAAAGCGCATGAACGACGACCTCACGCAGTCCTCGATCTACCACGTGTTCGCGTTGCTCGACGCGGCCTTCGCCGCCACCAAGTCGACCGACCCGGTCAAGGTGGCCGCGGCGCTGGAAGGCATGAAGATCAAGAGCTTCAACGGCGAGGTCGAGATGCGCAAGGCCGACCACCAGCTGCAGCAGGGCCTGTACATCGCGCGCTGGGAGAAGGCCAGCGCCAAGTACCCGTACGACGCGGAGAACACCGGCTACACGAATGTTCCCGTGAAGTACTACGAGTCGTACGTGGCGAGCACGCCCACCACCTGCCAGATGAAGCGCCCATGAGCGTCTTTGCGAGCGCGTTTCCTACCCGCGGGTAGCAGATGTCTACCCGTGGGTAGCAGCTTGGAGAAACGCGGTGTCGCATGCGCGATAGAAACGGGCCTTTGCGGCACCCCTCTTACGGGCATTCCCTGAGGGGAGGGGCTGCAAACGCTTGTACTCTCGTGCGGCGTTTCGAATCGGTTTGACCAGGAGATATAGATTGAATTTCGCTCTGAAAATCGCCGCCGCAGCCGTCATCGCTGCCACCGCCACCGGCGCCCTTGCCCAGAAGGGTGAAACCGTCAAGATCGCATGGCTCGACCCGCTGTCGGGCCTCATGGCCGCGGTCGGTACGAACCAGCTCAAGACCTTCCAGTTCTTCGCCGAAGAATTCAACAAGAAGAATGCGGCGGGCGTGAAGTTCGAGATCATCGGCATCGACAACAAGCTCAGTCCGCAGGAAACCACCAGCGCACTGCGCTCGGCCCTCGACCAGGGCGCGCGCTACATCGTGCAGGGTAATGGTTCCGGCCCCGCACTGGCCATCATCGACGCGCTCGAGAAGAACAACGCGCGCAATCCCGGCAAGGAAGCGCTGTACCTCAACTACGCCGCGGTCGACCCCGACCTGACCAACAGCAAGTGCAGCTACTGGCAGTACCGCTTCGACGCCGACACGTCGATGAAGATGGAAGCGCTGACCACCTACATGAAGGACCAGCCGGAGATCAAGAAGGTCTACCTGCTCAACCAGAACTACGCGCACGGCCAGCAGGTTTCCAAGTTCGCCAAGGAAGACCTGAAGCACAAGCGCCCCGACATCCAGATCGTCGGCGACGACCTGCACCCGCTGGCCCAGGTGCGCGACTTCGCGCCCTACGTCGCCAAGATCAAGGCCTCGGGCGCCGACACCGTCATCACCGGCAACTGGGGCTCCGACCTCGCCCTGCTGATCAAGTCGGCCAACGATTCGGGCCTGAACGTCAAGTTCTACACCTACTACGCCGTGACCACGGGCACGCCGACCGCCATGGGCGCCGCATCCGACGGCAAGGTTTATCAGGTCAGCTATGCCCACTACAACATGGGCGGCGACATGCAGAAGTACGCCGAAGAGTTCAAGAAGAAGTTCAACGACGACCTCTACACCTCCGACATCTACACCGTGTTCCAGGCCCTGACCGAAGCCTTCGTGAAGACCAAGTCGACCGACCCCGTCAAGGTGGCGGCCGCGATGGAAGGGCTGAAGTTCAAGAGCTTCAACGGCGACATCGAGCTGCGCAAGACCGACCACCAGGCACAGCAGGGCCTGTACATCGCCAAGTGGGAGAAGGCCAGCGCCAAGTATCCGTACAGCCCGGAGAACACCGGCTACACGCTGGCGCCCGTGAAGTTCTACGACGCCTACGTGGCCAGCACGCCGACCTCGTGCCAGATGAAGCGTCCCTCCTGAGTACGGGAACGCGCCAAAGCGGTCGAGGCCCGACTTCAACACTCGGGCCTTTTTTCTTTTCTTACTGACACGAAAGACCGATGAACGTCGAATTCTTCGTCATCTCGCTGCTCAATGGCGTGAGCTACGGCTTGCTGTTGTTCATGCTGAGCTCCGGCCTCACGCTGATCTTCAGCATGATGGGTGTGCTCAATTTCGCGCACGCCAGCTTCTACATGCTGGGCGCCTACTTCGCCTACACGCTGTCGGGCATCGTCGGCTTCTGGCCGGCGCTCTTCATTGCGCCGCTGCTGGTGTTTGCGCTGGGTGCGGCCTTCGAGCGCTACTGCCTGCGCCGGGTCCACAAGTTCGGCCACGTGCCCGAGCTGCTGGTGACCTTCGGCCTTTCGTACCTCATCCTCGAACTGGTGCAACTGGTGTGGGGCCGCTCCACGGTGCCGTACGGCCTGCCGTCGGCGCTGCAGGGGCCGCTCTTCACGCTCTACGGCACGCAGTTTCCCAAGTCGCGCTCGTTCATCATGCTCGTGGCGGTCCTGATGCTGGTGTCGGTGTGGCTGCTGCTCACGCGCACGCGCATCGGCCTGGTCATCCAGGCGGCGCTGAAGCACCCCGACATGGTCGAGGCGCTGGGCCACAACGTGCCGCGCGTGTTCATGCTGGTGTTCGGCGGCGGTGCCGCGCTGGCGGGCCTTGCGGGCGTGGTCGGCGGCAACACCTACGTCACCGAACCGGCCATGGCGGGTTCGGTCGGCTCCATCATCTTCGTGGTGGTGGTGGTCGGCGGCATGGGGTCGCTGGCGGGAGCCTTCCTGGCCTCGCTGATCATCGGCATCGTGCAGACCTTCGCCGTGGCCATGGACCAGTCGCTCGCGACCGGCCTGCAGGCCTTTGGCGTGGCAGTGAGCGACCAGACCTTCGGCTACGAACTGCTGAAGCTCACCATCTCGCAGGTGGCGCCCATTCTTCCGTACCTGTTCCTGGTGCTGATCCTCATCTTCAGGCCCAAGGGCCTCCTCGGGACGCGGGAGGACTGACGCCATGAACACCGCAACGACAACCACACCAGCCGCTTCAGCCAAGGCGCCGACCCGGTATTACCGCTTCAAGCCGCTGAACATCGGCCGCATCCTGATCTGGTCATTCTTCGCGCTGCTGCTGATCGTGGCGCCAATGATCTTCACCAGCAGCCTGGCGCTGACCATGCTGTCGCAGATCGGCTATCTCATCATCATCTGCCTGAGCTACAACATGCTGCTGGGGCAGGGCGGCATGCTCAGCTTCGGACATGCCGTGTACGTGGGCCTGGGCTCCTTCATCGCCATCCACGCGATGAACCTGGCCGGCGCCGGCAAGCTGCCGATTCCGCTGGTGTTCATTCCGCTCGTGGGCGGCCTCGGCGGCATGTTCTTCGCCATGGTGTTCGGCTATGTGTCGACCAAGAAGTCGGGCACCACCTTCGCGATGATCACGCTCGGCCTCGGCGAACTGGTGGCCGCCATGGCGCTGATGTTCCCGAGCTTCTTCGGCGGCGAGGGCGGCATCACCACCAACCGCGTGTACGGCGCCTCGTTCTTCGGCATCAACTTCGGGCCGCAGAACCAGGTGTACTACCTGATCGCCGTGTATTGCTTCATCTGCACCGGGCTGATGTTCGCCTTCACCGGCACGCCGCTCGGGCGCATGCTGAACGCGGTGCGCGACAACCCCGAGCGCGTGGAGTTCATCGGTTACAACACGCAGCGCGTGCGCTACTACGCCTTCATCATCGCGGGCTTCTTCGCGGGCATCGGCGGCGGGCTGGCGGCCATCAACTTCGAGATCGTGAATGCGGCCGACAGCCTGAACGGGCTGCGCTCGGGCAGCTACCTGCTGTTCACCTTCCTCGGCGGTGCGACCTTCTTCTTCGGGCCGATCATCGGTGCGGCGCTGCTGGTGTTCGCGCTGGTGCTGCTGTCCGAACTCAGCAAGGCCTGGCTGCTGTACGTGGGCCTGGTGTTCCTGCTGATGGTGATGTTCGCGCCGGGCGGCGTGGCCAGCCTGATCATGATGAACGTGCGCGTGGCGCTGTTCGGCAAGATCAAGCGCTTCTACCTGCTGTACGTGGGCCTGTTCATCGGTGCGGCCATCGTGCTCGCGGGCGCGGCGGCCATTGTCGAGATGATCTATCACATGCAGCTCAACGCGGCGCTCGGGCCCATGGTGCCGTTCGCGGGCCTGCAACTCGACACCTCATCGGTCACGAGCTGGGTCGTCGCGATGGCCTTGCTGGCGGTGGGGCTGGGTGTGTTCGAGGTGTTCCGCCGGCGCTTCGCGAAGGTCTGGGGCCAGGCGCAGGAAGAAATCGAAGCCGAGATCAAGCGGCGGGAGACGGCATGACCTATTCACTCGAACTCAAGAGCCTGCGCAAGAGCTTCGGCAAGACCGACATCATCCGCGGGGTCGACCTGGCCGTGACGGCGGGCGAGCGCATCGCCATCATCGGGCCGAACGGTGCGGGCAAGTCCACGCTGTTCAACCTGATCAGCGGCCGGCTTGCACCCACCAGCGGCGAGGTGCTGCTCAACGGCCAGCGCATCGACGGCAAGCAGCCCTACGAGATCAACCGGCTCGGGCTGTCGCGCAGCTTCCAGATCACCAACATCTTTCCGAAGCTCACGGTCTTCGAGAACTTGCGCTGCGGTGTGCTGTGGAGCCTGGGCTACAAGTACACCTTCCTGCGCTTCCTCTCGAACCTCGACGATGCCAATGAGCGCACCGAGGAGCTCATCAAGCAGATCGGCCTGGAGAAGAAGCGCGACGTACACGCGGTGAACCTCACCTACGCCGAGCAGCGCGCACTGGAGATCGGCGTGACCATCGCGGGCGGCGCCAGCGTGATCCTGCTGGACGAACCCACGGCCGGCATGAGCAAGACCGAGACTTCGCATTTCATCTCGCTCATCAAGTACGTGACCGTCGGCAAGACGCTGCTGACGGTGGAGCACGACATGGGCGTGGTGTTCGGGCTGGCCGACAAGATCGCGGTGGTGGTATATGGCGAGGTCATTGCCTTCGACACGCCGGCTGCCGTTCGCGCCAATGCGCGGGTGCAGGAGGCGTATCTCGGATCGTCGGTCGCCGACGCACAGGGAGCGGGACACTGAGATGCTGAAGCTTCAAGACATCCACGCCTACTACGGCAAGAGCCATGTGCTGCATGGGGTTTCCTTCGACGTGAACCCCGGCGAAATCGTCGCGCTGCTGGGCCGCAACGGCTCGGGCCGCTCGACCACCGCCAAGGCCATCATGGGCCTGGTGCATGCCGAAGGCGGCCTGCACTGGAAGGGCCAGGACATCCTGCGCCGCAAGGCCTACGAGATCGCGCACTTCGGCATCGGCTACGTGCCCGAGAACCGCGACATCTTCCCCAAGCTCACGGTGCACCAGAACCTGCTGCTGGGGCAGAAGGGCTCGGGCAAAGGCAGCCGCTGGTCGTTCGACGACATGTACGGCATGTTCCCGCGCCTGAAGGAGCGCCAGCACACCGAGGCCGGCGTGCTCTCGGGCGGCGAGCAGCAGATGCTCACGCTGTGCCGCACGCTCATGGGCGACCCCGACCTGATCATCATCGACGAGCCGACCGAGGGCCTGGCGCCCAAGATCGTCGAGCTGGTGGGGCAATACCTGCGCACGCTCAAGGACAAGGGCATCTCGGTGCTGCTGATCGAGCAGAAGCTCACCATCGCGATGCAGATCTCCGACCGCGCGCTCGTCATGGGCCACGGCAGCATCGTGTTCGACGGCACGCCGGACAGCCTGCGCGCCGACGCGACCACTCGCAAGGAGTGGTTGGAGGTTTAGGCAGACCCCCAGGCTTCGCGCACTTCGTGTCGCTGCGCCAACCCCCTTGCAGGGGGCAACACCTGCGGCCCGGCAAAGCCGGTTCCGCGGTGTTTCCGGAAAGTCCCGCCCTCCTCATGGAAGGCCTTGTCTCTACAGCGACTGCGTGCCATTGTTTGGCCTCGCGAAACGCCTAGAATCCCCCGAAAAAGAACACTCGTGCTTTTTCTTCTTTTTCTTCTCACACCAAGGAACGCAGCATGACGGCTGAATACAAAGTGCTCGGCGATATCGCCGTGATCACACTGACCAACCCTCCGGTCAACGGTCTCGGCTTCTCGACGCGCATCGGCATCACCGATGGCCTGTCGAAGGCCAACGCCGACGACGCCGTCAAGGCCATCGTCATCACCGGCGCCGGCAAGGCGTTCTCGGGCGGCGCGGACATCAAGGAGTTCGGCACGCCCAAGGCGCTGCAGGAGCCCAACCTGCTGAGCGTGATCCTCGCGCTCGAGGCCTCGGCCAAGCCCATCGTCGCGGCCATCCACTCGGTGTGCATGGGCGGCGGCCTCGAACTGGCCCTGGGTTGTCACTATCGTGTGGCAGCACCGGGCACCAGCATCGCGCTGCCCGAAGTCAAGCTCGGCCTGATTCCCGGCGCCGGCGGCACGCAGCGCCTGCCGCGCGTGCTCGGCGTGGAAACCGCACTGAACATGATCGTCAGCGGCGAACCCGTGAAAAGCGAATTGCTCGCGAGCCTGCCCGGCCAGAAGCTGTTCGACAAGCTGGCCGACTCGCCCGAGTCTGTGTTCGACGAAGCCGTTGCCTTCGCCAAGAGCGTGGCCGGCAAGACCGGCGCCGACGCGCTGCCGCTGGTGCGCAACCTGCCGTGCAAGCACCCGCAGGGCGACGCCTACTTCCAGTTCGCCAAGAACATGGTCGGCGGCATGTCGAAGAACTACCCGGCGCCGCTGCAATGCGTGGACGCCGTGCAGGCCGCCACCAAGATGAAGTTCGACGCGGGCATGGCCGAAGAGCGCCGCATCTTCACCTCGCTGATGTTCACGCCCGAATCGCTGGCCCTGCGCCACCTGTTCATGGCCGAACGCGCCGCGAGCAAGATCCCCGACGTGCCCGAAGACACGCCCAAGCGCGAGATCAAGGCCGTCGGCGTCATCGGCGCCGGCACCATGGGCGGCGGCATCTCGATGAACTTCCTGAACGCGGGCATTCCCGTGAAGATCCTCGAGATGAAGCAGGAGGCGCTCGACCGCGGCGTCGCCACCATCAAGAAGAACTACGAAGCCCAGGTCAAGAAGGGCAAGCTCAAGCAGGACAAGTACGAGCAGCGCATGGCGCTGCTGAGCACCACGCTGAGTTATGACGACCTGAAGGACGCCGACCTCATCATCGAGGCCGTGTTCGAGGAAATCGGCGTGAAGGAAAAGGTCTTCAAGGAACTGGACCGCGTCGCCAAGAAGGGCGCGATCCTGGCCTCGAACACCTCCACGCTCGACGTCGACAAGATCGCCTCGTTCACCGAGCGTCCACAGGACGTGGTCGGCATGCACTTCTTCAGCCCGGCTAACGTGATGAAGCTGCTCGAAGTGGTGCGTGGCAAGGCCACCGCCAAGGATGTGCTCGCCACGGTCATGGCCATCGGCAAGAAGATCAAGAAGACCTCGGTGGTCTCCGGCGTGTGCGATGGCTTCATCGGCAACCGCATGATCGAGCAGTACAGCCGCCAGGCCGGCTTCCTGCTGGACGAAGGCGCCACGCCGCAGCAGGTCGACAAGGCCGTCGAGAAGTTCGGCTTTGCCATGGGTCCGTTTCGCATGGGCGACCTGGCCGGCAACGACATCGGCTGGGCGATCCGCAAGCGCCGTGCCGTCGAACGCGCCGACATGAAGTACAGCCGCACGGCCGACAAGCTCTGCGAACTGGGCCGCTTCGGCCAGAAGACCGGGGCAGGGTGGTACGACTACCAGGCCGGCAAGCGCGACGCGATTCCGTCGGAGCTCGTCAACAAGATGATCGAAGACCACCGCAAGGAACTGGGCATCACGCCGCGCAAGATTTCCGATGAAGAGATCGTGCAGCGCCTGGTGTTCGCTCTGGTCAACGAAGGCGCGCACATCCTCGAAGACGGCATTGCCTCGAAGTCGGGCGACATCGACATGGTGTACCTCACGGGCTACGGCTTCCCGATCTGGCGCGGCGGCCCGATGCACTACGCATCGCAAGTCGGCCTCTACAACGTGGCCGAGACGATGAAGCGCTTCGCGAAGAACCCGCGCGACGACGGCGAGTTCTGGCAGCCCGCGCCGCTGATCCAGAAGCTCGTGGCCGAAGGCAAGCAGTTCAGCTGAGACTGAACAGGGTCAAGACCGCTCATGTTGAAACGCATCTTCCTCGGGCTGCTGCTGGCAATCGCCTTGCTGGTGGCTGCCGTGGCGGTCAAGACCTGGACCACGCCGTCGCAGCAGCTGGCGGTGGCGCCCGCGCCCAAGCTGAACATCGACCTGCAGGCGGCCGCCAAGCGGCTGTCCACGGCGATCACGTTCCGCACGGTGTCGAGCCTGGACGACCCGGCTGCCAACGCGGCCGAGTTCGACAAGCTGCACGCGTTCCTCGAACAGCAGTTCCCCAAGGTGCATGCCACTCTCAAGAAGGAAGTGATCGGCAACAAGGCGCTGCTCTACACTTGGACCGGCACCGACCCGAGCGCCAAGCCCATCGCGCTGATGGCGCACCAGGACATGGTGCCCATCGCGCCGGGCACCGAGAAGGCGTGGACGACCGACCCCTTCGCCGGCGAGATCAAGGACGGCTTCGTTTGGGGCCGCGGCACGCTCGACGACAAGAGCAACCTGTTCGCGCAGATGGAAGCCGTCGAGCTGCTCATCGGCGCCGGCTTCAAGCCCAGGCAGACCGTCTACCTCGTGATGGGCGACGACGAAGAAGTGAGCGGCCTGCGCGGCGCGCTGCCCATTGCCGAACTGCTCAAGTCGCGCAACGTGCGCCTGGAGTGGGTGCTCGACGAAGGCCTGCTGGTGCTCGACGGCGTGCTGCCGGGCCTGAGCAAGCCCGCAGCGCTCATCGGCCTGGCGGAGAAGGGCTACGGCACCTTCTTCCTCTCGCTCGACACGGCCCCCGGCCACTCGTCGATGCCGCCGCAGCACAGCGCGATCGGCAGCATGAGCGCGGCGCTCGCGCGGCTCGAAGCCAATCCGATGCCCGGCGGCATCCGCGGCGTGGCCGGCCAGATGTTCGGTGCGCTGGCGCCCGAAATGAGCGGTGTCAACCGCGTGATGCTGTCCAACCTGTGGCTCACCGAGCCGCTGGTGCGCGGCCAGCTCGAGAAGAGCCCGAGCAGCAACGCCATGCTGCGCACCACCACCGCACTGACCATCGTGCGCGCGGGCAACAAGGACAATGTGCTGCCCGGCCGCGCCGAGGCCGCCGTCAACTTCCGCGTGCTGCCGGGCGACACCTTGGCCGGCACCGAGGCGCACCTGCGCAAGGCGCTGGGCAACGACGACATCAAGATCAAGGCTTACCCGGGCAATTCCGAGCCGTCGCCGGTGTCGCCGACCGACAGCACCGGCTACCGCGCGATCCAGCAAGCCGTGCGCCAGAGCTTTCCCGATGCGGTGGTGGCACCCGGCCTCATGACCGCTGCCACCGACTCGCGCCACTTCAGCCTCGTGAGCGACGCCGTCTTCCGCTTCTCGCCGTTGCGTGTGAAGAGCGAAGACCTGGCCCGCTTCCACGGCAACAACGAACGCCTGGCCATCTCGAACTACGGCGAGATGATCGGCTTCTATCACCAGCTCCTGAGCAATACCAACGCTGCTCCGGCGCAATGACGACAGCTCTCTCTTTTTCCTTCCATCTGCTTCAAAGGACCTCACCATGACCAGCGCCGTCATCGTTTCCACCGCCCGCACGCCGCTCGCGAAGAGCTGGAAGGGTGCCTTCAACATGACGCACGGCGCCACGCTCGGCGGCCATGCGGTGCAGCACGCCGTGCAGCGCGCCGGCATCGACCCCGCCTCGGTGGACGACGTCATCATGGGCTGTGCCACGCCCGAAGGCGCGACCGGCTCCAACATCGCGCGCCAGATCGCGCTGCGCGCCGGCCTGCCGATCACCACCTCGGGCATGACCATCAACCGCTTCTGCTCCTCGGGCCTGCAGACCATCGCCACCGCCGCCCAGCGCATCATCGCGGGCGAGGGCGACGTGTACGTGGCCGGCGGCGTCGAGAGCATCTCGTGCGTGCAGAACGAAGCCAACAAGCACATGCTGGCCGACCCGTGGCTCGTGAAGCACAAGCCCGAGATCTACTGGAACATGCTGCAGACGGCCGAGCAGGTCGCCAAGCGCTACAACATCGGTCGCGACGCCATGGACGAATACGGCGCCGCCAGCCAGCAGAAGGCCACCGCCGCGCTGGAAGCCGGCCGCTTCAAGGACGAGATCGCCCCCATCACCGTGCTGGCCGGCGTGGCCGACCCCGTGATGGGCCTGCGCACCAAGGAAGTCACCGTCGAGAACGACGAAGGCATCCGCCCGGGCACCACCAAGGAGGGCATCAGCGGCATCCGCCCGGCCATGCCCGGCGGCCTGATCTCGGCCGGCAACGCCAGCCAGTTCTCCGACGGCGGCGGCGCCTGCGTGGTGGTCGACGAAAAGTACGCGCAGCAGAAGGGCCTGAAGCCGCTCGGCCGCTTCCTCGGCTTTGCCGTGGCTGGCTGCGAGCCCGACGAAATGGGCATCGGCCCCGTCTTCGCGATCCCGAAGGTGCTCAAGCGCCTGGGCCTCACGGTCAACGACATCGACCTGTGGGAGTTGAACGAAGCCTTCGCCGTGCAGGTGATCTATTGCCGCGACAAGCTCGGCATTCCGGCCGACCGCCTGAACGTTGACGGCGGCGCCATCGCCGTGGGCCACCCCTACGGCGTGAGCGGCCAGCGCCTGACGGGCCACGCGCTCATCGAGGGCAAGCGCCGTGGCGCCAAGAAGGTCGTGGTCACGATGTGCATCGGCGGCGGCATGGGTGCCGCGGGCGTGTTCGAAGTTCTCTGACTCTCCCCCAGTCTGCGGCGCACTGCGTGTCGCCTTCGCCAACCCCCTTCCCGGGGGCAACACCGGCGGCCCGGCGAAGCCGGTTCCGCGGTGTTCCTGAGAAGGGACGCCGCGGCCTCATGACATCCACCGAAATCCGACCATGAGCCTGCGTCCCACCCTCGACTTCCTGCTCTACGACTGGCTCGATGCCGAGTCGCTCAACCAGCGCGAACGCTTTGCCGACCACTCGCGCGAAACATTCGACGCGGTGTTTGACACCTGCGAGCGCATCGCGCGCGAGAAGTACGCGCCGTTCAACCGCACGGTGGACACGCAGGAGCCGCATTTCGACGGCGAGAAGGTCATCCTGCCGCAGGCCACGCACGACGCGCACAAGGCCTTCGTCGAGTCGGGAATGATGAGTGCGGCGCAGGACTACGACATCGGCGGCATGCAACTGCCCTACACGATGCAGGCGGCGGCCAACAGCTTCTTCGCGATGGCCTCGGTGAGCATCGGCTCCAACATGCTCACGAGCGGCAACGCCAACCTGCTGATGGTGCACGGCACCGAGAGGCAGAAAGAGGTGTTCGCGAAGAATGAATTTTCCGGACGCTGGGCCGGCACCATGTGCCTGTCGGAACCGCAGGCGGGTTCGTCGCTGAGCGACGTGGCGACGCGCGCCGTGCCCGACGGCGACGACTTTCAGCAAGACCCGCTGGGCCCGCGCTACCGGCTCACGGGCAACAAGATGTGGATCTCGTCGGGCGACCACGAGCTGACCGAGAACATCGTGCACATCGTGCTGGCCAAGATCCCGGACGAGAACGGCAAGCTGGTGCCCGGCACGCGCGGTATCTCGCTGTTCATCGTGCCCAAGCGCATGGTTGACACGCAGGGCGCACTCACGGGCGAGCGCAACGACGTGGCGCTCGCGGGCCTCAACCACAAGCTGGGCTGGCGCGGCACCACCAACACGCTGCTGAACTTCGGCGAGGGCAAGTACCCGGTCGGCGGCAAGGCGGGCGCGGTGGGCTACCTCGTCGGCGAGCCTGGCAAGGGCCTGCACTGCATGTTCCACATGATGAACGAGGCGCGAATCGGCGTCGGCACGGCGGCCACCATGCTGGGCATGGCGGGCTACCACGCCTCGCTCGAATACGCCAGGAGCCGGCCGCAGGGACGGCTGGTGAAGAAGCCGGACGCCGCCGGCGCCGCGGTCGCCAAGGACTCGGCCGCGCCGCAGGTGCGCATCATCGAGCACGCCGACGTGCGCCGCATGCTGCTCGCCCAGAAGGCGTACTGCGAAGGCGCGCTGGCGCTGGAGCTGTACTGCGCCCGGCTGGTCGACGAGCAGAAGACCGGCGACGCACAGGCTGCCGACGACGCCCGCCTGCTGCTTGAAGTGCTCACGCCCATCGCCAAGAGCTGGCCCAGCGAGTGGTGCCTGGAGGCCAATTCGCTGGCCATCCAGGTGCACGGCGGCTATGGCTATACGCGCGACTTTCCGGTGGAGCAGTACTGGCGCGACAACCGCCTGAACATGATCCACGAGGGCACCCACGGCATCCAGGCAGCCGACCTGCTGGGCCGCAAGGTGCTGATGGAGAAGGGCCGCGGCCTCCAACTGCTGGCCGCGCGCATGACCGACACCATCGGCCGAGCGGCCAGGGTGCCGGCGCTGGCGGCCCACGCCGAGGCGCTGGGCGCCGCGCTGCAGCGCATCGGCAGCGCCACCGAGGCCGCCTGGTCCACCGGCGACCCGGCCGAAGCGCTGGCCAACGCCGTGCCTTACATGCAGGCCTTCGGCCACACGGTGCTGGCCTGGATCTGGCTGGACGTGGCGGCGCGGGCCCTGGAAACCGACGCGGAAAAGGCGAGGGCGGTAACAGCTGGCAAGATCGGCGCCACGGACTATTTCTTCCACTACGAGCTGCCGAAAATCGGCGCATGGCTCAACGTGGTCGAAACCCGTGATCCGACCTGTACAGCTTTGCCCGAGGACGCCTTTTGATGGCCACTACCGATTCGCCGAACGCCAACCCCAGCAACAACACCCCCTCCGTCAAGCCTCCCAAGCCGCACGCGCGGCTCGAGAAGTGGATCTGGATCCTGATCTACGGCGGCCTGTTCGTCGTGATCCTGGGCATCGCCACCGGCCGCACCGACGCCGCGCTGGGCTGGTCCATCGCCGTGCCCGGCGGCGTCGTGGCGCTGATCGGCTTCGCGCTGATCTACGTGCGCTCGCGCCTGCCCAACGACAACCCCACCAGCAAGTAACGAGGTCCACCATGCTCAAGCACATCGTGATGTGGAAGTTCAAGGAACACGCCGAGGGCACCGACAAGGCGACCAACCTGTTGAAAGCCAAGGCCTTGCTCGACGCCTGCGCCAAGCTGTCGCCCGGCACGCTGCGCTTCGAGGTGGCCATTGCCCAGCCCGGGCTCGAAGCCACCTACGACCTGATCCTGTACTCGGAGTTCACCGACGCGGCCGCACTCGCGGCCTATGCGGATCACCCGCAGCACGTGGCGTTGAAGCCCTTCATCGGCGCGGTCCGCGAGGCCCGCCAATGCATGGACTACATGGCATGACTCACCCCCAGGCTGCGCGCACTTCGTGTCGCTTCGCCAACCCCCTTGCAGGGGACAACGCCTGCGGCCCGGCGAAGCCGGTTCCGCGGCATTTCCCGACCTGAACAATTCAGCCCCTGATTGGAGACATCTCTCATGACCGCACGCACCGTCCAGCAACTCTTCGACCTCACCGGCAAGACCGCCCTCATCACCGGTGGTTCGCGCGGCCTGGGCCTGCAGATGGCCCATGCGCTGGGCGAAGCCGGCGCGAAGATCATGCTGAGCTCGCGCAAGGCCGACGACCTGGAGCAGGCCGCCGCTGAGCTGCAGGCCGCAGGCATCGACGCGCGCTGGATTGCCGCAGACTGCTCGAAGGAAGAAGACACCCGCCGCCTGGCCGACGAGACGCTGCAGCGTATGGGCGCGGTCGACATCCTCATCAACAATGCGGGCGCCAGCTGGGGCGCGCCAGCCGAGAGCCACCCGGTCGAGGCCTGGGACAAGGTGATGAACCTCAACGTGCGCGGCTACTTCATCCTGTCGCAGCAGATCGCCAACGGCTACATGATCCCGAAGAAGACCGGCCGCATCATCAACATTGCCTCGATCGCCGGGTTGAACGGCAACCCTCCCGAGATGCAGACGCTGGCCTACAACACCTCGAAGACCGCGGTGATCGGCTTCACGCGCACGCTGGCTGCCGAATGGGGCAGGTACAACATCACCGTGAACGCGATCTGCCCGGGCTTCTTCATGACGAAGATGGCCGCCGGCCTCATCAAGTCGCTGGGCGAAGAGAAGATGGCCGCGCAGGCGCCGCTCGGCCGCCTGGGCGACGACGAAGACCTGAAGGGCCTGACGCTGCTTTACGCGAGCGATGCCGGCAAGCACATCACCGGCCAATGGCTGGCGGTCGACGGCGGCGTGAGCGTCGTGCTGGGTGCTGCCTGACATGTCTTCTTCTTCCGATTCCAGCGACATCAACATCCGCTCGTACACGAGCCAGATCCCGTTCGCGCGCCACCTGGGCTTTTCTCTGACGAAGTTCGAGGGCGGCGAGTCCGAGATCTGCTACACCGCCAAGCCCGAGCACCTGAACACCTTCGACGTGACGCACGGCGGCGCCTGCATGACGCTGCTCGACATCACCATGGCGGCGGCAGCGCGCAGCGTGGCGCCCGAGACCGGCGTGGTCACCATCGAGATGAAGACCAGCTTCATGCAGCCTTCGGTCGGTCCGCTGCATGCGCGCGGCACGCTCATTCACCGGACGGCGACGCTGGCTTTCACCGAGGCCAAAATCTACGACGAACAGGAGCGCGTTTGCGCCCACGCCACCGGCACCTTCAAGTATGTGAAGCGCCGGCTGCCGACCGGCCCGTCGAGCGTCAACGAGATGCGACCGCCATCGACCGACTGACACGACCATATTCCCGGAGATTTCTTTCATGCCTACCAACAAACAGATCCACCTCGACAACCGCCCCGACGGCGAAGCCGTGGCGGGCAACTTCAAGCTCGTGACAGCCGAGACCCCCGCGCTCGCGGACAACCAGGTGCTCGTGCGGCACCACTACATGAGCCTCGACCCGTACATGCGCGGGCGCATGAACGATTCGAAGAGCTACGCGCAGCCGCAGCCGCTGGGCCAGACCATGCAGGGCGGCACCGCCGGCGAAGTGGTCGAGAGCAAGCACCCCAGGTATGCCGTGGGCGACAAGGTGGTCGGCTTCGGCGGCTGGCAGGAATACAGCGTGGTCGATGCCTCGCAGCCCGGCGCGCTGAAGAAGGTCGACACCACGCACGTGCCGCTGTCGCACTACCTCGGCGCGGTCGGCATGCCCGGCGTTACCGCCTGGTACGGCCTGGTGAAGATCATTGCGCCCAAGGCCGGTGAAACGGTGGTCATCACCGCCGCCAGCGGCGCGGTCGGCAGCGCCTTCGGTGCGCTGGCCAAGGCGCGCGGCTGCCGCGTGGTCGGCATTGCCGGCGGCCCCGACAAGTGCAAGTACGTGACCGACGAACTCGGCTTCGACGCCTGCATCGACTACCGTGTGCACCCCGACGTGAAGACCATGAGCGCCGCGCTCAAGGAAGCCTGCCCCAACGGCATCGACGGCTACTTCGAGAACGTCGGCGGCTACATCTTCGACGCCGTGCTGCTGCGCGCCAACGCCTTCGCCCGCGTGGCGCTGTGCGGAATGATCGCGGGCTACGACGGCCAGCCGCTGCCGCTCGCAAACCCGGCGCTGATCCTCATCAACCGCATGAAGATCGAAGGCTTCATCGTCAGCGAGCACATGGAAGTGTGGCCCGAGGCGCTGACGGAGCTGGGCACGCTGGTGGGCACCGGCAAGCTCAAGCCGCGCGAGTCGATCGCGCAGGGCATCGAAGCCGCGCCTGAAGCCTTCCTGGGCCTGCTCAAGGGCCGGAACTTCGGCAAGCAACTGGTCAAGCTGATCTGATTGCCCCCGATGAACTGAACGCGCGGGAAAGGAGGCCGGTCATGCGCGCCGTGCCGGGCCGCCCCAAGCAAGCGCGCACCGCAGTGCGAAGCACGGAGGTATTCGAATGAATTCGACGCACGAGGTGTTCAACCAGCCCACGCCGCTGGTGGACTACAACCTCTTCGACACCAACCGGCCCCTGCGCGACGCGCTGAAGTTCAATGCGCCCGCGCTGCAGACCACGCAGCTGCACGAACTGGGCGCTGCCCTCGGCACAGCCGGCATGCAGGCGCATGCACGGCTCGCCAACATCCATATGCCGGAGCTGCACACGCACGACCGCTTCGGACGGCGTATCGACGAAGTGGAGTTCCACCCGAGCTACCACGCACTGATGACCGCCGCGGTGGGTGCAGGGCTGCACGGCACGCCGTGGACCGGCACCTCGGCCTCGCCGCACGTGCTGCGCGCGGCGGGCTTCATGCTCTTCACCGAGCTGGAGCCGTCGATTCTTTGCCCCGTCTCCATGACCTATGCGGCCACGCCCGCGCTGCGCAGCAACGCAGGCGTGTACGCCGACTGGGGACCGAAGCTCGGCAGCCTCTGGTACGACCCGGCGTTGAAGGTCTTCAAGGACAAGCCCGGCGTGACCATGGGCATGGGCATGACCGAGAAGCAGGGCGGCTCCGACGTGCGGGCCAACACCACCCGGGCCGTGCGCGACGGCAGCGATGCCTGGGGTGAGCGCTATGCGATCACCGGACACAAGTGGTTCTTCTCGGCGCCGATGTGCGACGCCTTCCTGGTGCTGGCGCAGGCGCCGTCCGGGCTCAGCTGCTTCTTCCTGCCGCGCGTGTTGCCCGACGGCACGCGCAACGGCATCCAGATCCAGCGCCTGAAGGACAAGCTTGGCAACAAGGCCAATGCGAGTTCCGAAGTCGAATTCCAGGGCGCAAGCGCATGGCTCGTGGGTGAGGAGGGCCGCGGCATTCCGCAGATCCTCGAGATGGGCACGATGACGCGGCTCGACTGCGCGCTGGGCACCAGCGGCCTCATGCGCCAGTCGCTGGGCATCGCGCTCAACCACGCGGCGCAGCGCAACGCCTTCGGCAAGCCGTTGATCGAGCAACCCTTGATGAAGAACGTGCTGGCCGACCTCGCACTCGAAAGCGAAGCCGCCACCGCGCTTGCCATCCGCCTTGCCAGGGCCTTCGACCAACAGGCCGACGAGCATGAGCGCCTGATGGCCCGCCTGCTCACGCCTGTCGCCAAGTTCTGGATCTGCAAGCGCGGCAGCCATTTCGCGCAGGAAGCCATGGAGTGCCTCGGCGGCAACGGCTACGTGGAAGAGGGCGGCGAAGGCATCATGGCCCGCATCTACCGCGAGATGCCGCTCAACTCCATCTGGGAAGGCGCTGGCAACATCATGGCGCTCGACCTGCTGCGTGGCCTGCGCAAGGGCGACGCGGTCGCCGCGTTGGCGAAAGAGCTGGCACCCGCGCGCGGCCAGCACGCCGCGCTCGACAGGCTCGCCGAGGCGCTGCCGGCACGCATCGAGGCCATGGCCTCCGAAGCCGAGGCCCGCCGCCTCGCGCAGGACGTGGCGCTGGCCGTGCAGGGCGCGCTGCTCGCGCAGACCGCGCCCCCCGCCGTCGTCGGCGCCTTCTGTGCCTCGCGCCTTGGCGGAGACTGGGGCAACGTCTTCGGTACGCTGGCCGCGGGCACCGATTTCGATTCGATCATCCAGCGCGCGCAACCTCGCTGAACACACAACGACAGCCCCACAGGAAACACCATGGCCGACCTGATCCTCCACCACTACCTGACCTCGCCGTTCTCGGAGAAGGTGCGCATGATCCTCGGCGCCAAGAAGCTGCCGTGGAAATCGGTCTTCATCCCGCCGATCATGCCCAAGCCCGATGTGGAGGTGCTCACCGGCGGCTACCGCAAGACGCCGTTCCTGCAGATCGGCGCCGACATGTATTGCGACAGCGCGCTCATCGCCGACGTGCTGGAGCATCTGCAACCCGAACCCACGCTGTACCCGGAGCCCGAAAAAGGCATGTCGCGCATCCTCGCGCAGTGGGCCGACACCACGCTGTTCTGGTCCGCCATGGCCTGGAGCCTGCAGCCCAAGGGCGCCGCCGAGGTGTTCGCCAAGGCCCCGCCCGAAGCCGCGAAGGCCTTCGGCGAAGACCGCGGCAAGATGAGCGCAGGCAACATGACCCGCCTGCGCCCGGCCGATGCCGCCAGCGCCTACAAGTCGTACCTGCGCCGCCTGTCGGACATGCTCGACGAGAAACCCTACCTGCTGGGCGAGGTGCCCACCATCGCTGACTTCTCGGCCTATCACCCGCTCTGGTACACGCGCCGCATCGAGTCGGTGCGCACCATCCTCGACTTGACGCCTGCGGTGATCGACTGGATGGACCGCATGGCCGCCATTGGCCACGGCGCGCCCGAGAAGTTCACGAGCGACGACGCCATTGCCGTCGCCAAGGCTGCGACGCCGCACACGCTGCTGACCGACAGCACCTTCCAGGACGACCATGGCATTCCGCTCGGCAGCGCCGTCACCGTCCGCGCCGAGAGCTTCGGGTTGGAAGAAACACCGGGCACGCTTGTGGCGGCCACGCGCACGCACTACACGCTGGAGCGCAGCAACGAGCGCGTGGGCACGGTGCACGTGCACTTTCCGCGCATCGGGTATGTGCTGAAGAAGGCGGACGCCTGAAGCCTGGCCGGGGCACCTTCGTGACTGCGCTCGCGCGCGTTCCGTATTTCAATTGAAGCTCCAACGTCAGAGACATTCAACAGAAGGACACCGGCAAATGATTCAGGACTTCAAGGGCAAGACCGCCGTTCTCACCGGCGCGGGTTCGGGCTTCGGCCTGGAGTGCGCGCGCATCGGCGCCGCCCGCGGCATGAACCTCGTGCTGGTCGACGTGCAGCAGGATGCGCTCGACAAGGCCCAGGCAGAAATGGAAGCCGCTGGCGCGCAGGTGCTGGCGCGCAAGGTCGACGTGTCGAACGCGGCACAGATGGAAGCGCTGGCCGCGGCCGTGAAGGAACGCTTCGGCGCGCCGCACTTCGTGTTCAACAACGCGGGCGTGGGCGCTGGCGGCCTGGTGTGGGAGAACACCGTGGCCGACTGGGAATGGGTGCTGGGCGTGGACCTGTGGGGCGTGATCCACGGCGTGCGCCTGTTCACGCCGATGATGCTCGAAGCGGCGGCCAAAGACCCGAGCTATCGCGGCCACATCACCAACACCGCGAGCATGGCCGGCCTGCTGACGCCGCCCAACATGGGCATCTACAACGCGGCCAAGGCCGCGGTCGTGAGCCTCACGGAGACGATGTACCAGGACCTGAACCTCGTCACCGACCAGATCGGGGCGAGCCTGCTGTGCCCGTACTTCGTGCCCACCGGCATCACCAGCAGCGAGCGCAACCGGCCCAATGCACCGAAGGACAGCGAACTCACCAAGAGCCAGCTCATCGGCCAGGCCATGAGCAACAAGGCGGTGAGCAGCGGCAAGATCACGGCGGCCGAAGTGGCGGCCAAGGTGTTCGACGCCATCAGCGCCAACCAGTTCTACGTGTTCAGCCATCCGAAGGCGCTGGGCAACGTGAAAAGCCGCATGGAGAACATCGTCTCCATCACGAATCCGGCCGACCCGTTCCTGGAACGCCCGGAGATCGGGCAGAAGCTGCGTGATCAGCTTCGCTCGGCCTGACCTCGAGCTTCTTTTTCAAGAAGCCTGCAACTCGCCACGCTTCGACGCGGACGAGCCGGGTTTGACATTTGTCAAATATTGCTCAGGCACTCGAGCTTTCTGCCTGCACCGGCTCTTCATGCGCCATGTTTGCGAACTACTCCCTTAGCCCGGGCGCATATTTTTCATAACCTCTTCCGGTAACTTTCTTGGTGAAGTTCAGGGGCAGTTGCAAGCGGATCCGAAGGATCTTGACCCAAGGTCAACCTGAGCCGATCCGCCGCGACATCTTGCAAGAGGAGGCAATTCATGCGCACCCCGTTCCTGTCCGACATCAGCCCGGACGAACCGTTGGCGCCCCGGCTCGGGCCGGCATACGTCGCCTGGTTGTCGGTGTTCCTGTGCATCCTGGCGGCCGTTGCCTTCGTGGTCGGGGCCATTCGGGTTCCCAACATCGTTGCGGCATCGATGCTCATGACCGCGGCCATCGTGTCGCTGGGAGCCGGCCTGATTCTTGGTTTGAGCATGTGGGTCTTTCCGGAGCTCCCGCGCTAAATGGCTTTGCAAGAACCCACAGCACCCGTGGCGAGCAAGTCCGCAGCGTCGATCCTTCGCATTCGGGACTGGCGCATGACGCTGGTGGCCGCCCTGATCGGCCTGCTGATCGCGATGGCCATGCTCATGAAGTGGGTCGTCGAATTCCAGGTCGAGGCCGCGCGGGAGCGGCGCTTGAGCGAATCCGTTGCCCGCGAGGCGGCAGCGCGCTGTCACGAAAAGGCACCGCCCCAGGCGGTCAGCGCGTGCCTGAAGGAACTGGCGGCCGGGGCTGTTCCACTCAGCCGCTGACGGTCAATCGGCACTGCGCCACTGACCGGTACTCGGGCACACGGCGGCCCGCTCGCCGTTCAGCCGGACCTGCTCTTCCTCCAGTTGTGACGAGGTCGAGGGGGCGACGTCGAAAGTGATCTGAAGAGCGTGCGCGACATGGGTGTCTTCGATCGGAAGCTCCCAGGTCAGGAACATTTGCGTGCAATCCTGGCCGGACGCGAAGTCGGCCACATCGAAGCCGCTGCTGCCGCGTCGAATGACACCATGAGGCTGGCCGGTATCGAATATCACGGCAGTACCCCGGACGAGGGGGATTCGATGACCTGCAAAGGGGAAGTGCAAGTCCAGCCCCTTCTCCTCGCTCACGAAAAGATTGCAGAAGGCCGCGCCGCCGTATTGCGCACCGTCATGGTGGTACCTCGCGCCGCGGCAAGCCATGAGGGCGACGTCGCTCGAGGCAAGCACCTCGGGCAGCCCGAGCGTGCGCGTCCAGTCGGATACCGCCTGCACGCAGAGCCGGTAGTCCGGCCAGCGTGCACGCGCCCGGGCCAAGGGCAGCGCCTCGACGTCGCCGGGTTCCAGCAACAGCTGCGAAGAAATCTCTCTTTCCCAATCCCCAAGCAGGCGTGCAGGGGGCGCAGGCACGTCGAGCGTTTTCGCCAGCACGATATCGCTCACGTTTCGGCTGCGGATGGCGTCACCGCTGCAGAAATGGGAAACGAGGAGGTCTCTCTTGCTCACGACGAACTGGGCACGGCTTGCATCAAGAGCGACAGCGCCTTTCGCAGGCTCGTGGCCGATGCCCGCTCTCCCTTGTCATGGCCCAGACGCACCACCACCAGGTCGTGCGAAGGAACGATCAGCACCGTCTGCCCACCCGCGCCCAGCATGTAGTACGCCGTGGTCGGCACCGGCCACGTGCTCGTGCCGTTCAACCAGAAGAACCCGCCGTAGATCGGGCGCTTGTCGGCCGCCCAGGCCGGTGCAAGGGTGCTCACGAACTTGACGAAACCTTCGGGCAGGATGCGCTCGCCATTCCAGACGCCGTCCTGCAGATACAGGTTGGCCAGGCGCGCCCAATCGCGTGCCGACATGAAGTCATAGCCCTGCGCGAGGAAGTTGCCATACGGATCGGTCTCCAGGGTCATCGTGCGGATGCCGATCTTGTCGAACAGGTTTCTCTGCGGGAACGACAGGTACTCCTCGCCGCGCTTCTCGACGGCAAGGCGGATCAGGTAGTTCGCCAGCACCGGGTCGGTATTGCGATAGCGCCCGACGGTGTTGGGCGGCCACTGCTGCGGGCGGGTGGCCGCGTAGTTGAACGAGTTGATGCGGCCGGTGTAGAGATAGGTGTGGTCGGGGTAGGTGCCGTTGGGGTCGAAGTCCGGGTCATCGGGCGCCTTGATGCGCAGCCCGCTCGACATGTGCAGGATGTCCGAGATCCGGATCTCCTGGCGCTTGTCGCCGGTGGCCTGCCACTCGGGAATCGGCGCGCGCTGGTCGAGCCGGTATTCGCCCTGCTTCATCAGCACGCCCAGCATCGTCGCGGTCACGCTCTTGCCCATCGACCACGATTCGAGCGGCGTGGTCGCCGTGATGCCGCTCCTGTAGCGCTCGCCGACGATGCGTCCCTTGTGCGTGACGACGAAGGCTGCGGTGTAGGCCTCCGGCAGCTCGAAGGCCGCGTCGACTGCCTGGCCCACCTTTGCTGTGTCGATGCCGGGCGCGGGACCGGCGGGCGTCACGTCGCCCATCGGCCACGGCTGGGTCGAGGGATCGGGCAGGGCACTCTTGACGGCCACCGGCGTGAAGAACACGCCGTCGTTGCCGGCTGGCAGCGTGATGCAGCCCTGCGAACCGTAGTAGCGCGCCACCAGCGTCGGCCCATTGGGCATGGCGATGCGGACTTCCTTCTTGTCGCGGTCGACCACCGGCCTGCCGACCTTCTTGCGCTGGTCGTAGGGCCCTGTGAAGTAGCCCACGCTCTCGACGGCGAAATCGGGATCGAGGCCGGTGACGAATGCGGCGGAGCACATCGTCTTCGCGTAGCCCGAGGTGTTGTGCTCCAGCGGGTCGCCGGGTGGCGGCACGTAGGGCGTGTCGAGTTCGAAGGTTCTCGCGCGAGCGATGAGGGCCTCGCGTGCCGGCAGCTCGGGAACGCCGGTGACCGGTGTTGTTCCTCCAGAACCCGTGCCCAGGCCTATGCCGATGCCAGCGCCTCCGC
>NZ_JBGLYU010000064.1:0-29903 GCF_047304235.1 Variovorax sp. Varisp36 | reverse complement strand
ACTGTCCCAACCTTCCCCCAGAGGGGGAAGGAGCAAGGCATCAGATGGGGGTGAGGACGCCACGCCCCGCGAAGTGCCCTTCGGCATTCGCGAGGAAGTGGTCCACCGACTTCTGCGTCGCCTCGGGCGACCAGCCGGCCATGTGCGGTGTCAGCAGCACGTTATCGAGGCCGATCAGCGGCTCGGGCCGCTTCGGCTCGCTCTCGTACACGTCGAGGCCGGCACCGGCGATGCGGTTCTCGCGCAGCGCGGCCGCCAGCGCCTCGGTGTCGACCACGCTGCCGCGCCCGATGCTCACCAGGTAGCCCTGCGGCCCGAGCGCGTCGAGCACTTCGGCATTGACCAGGTGCTTCGTAGCCGGGCCGCCCGGCGCGGCCAGTACGAGGAAGTCGGCCCATGTGGCAAGCGACTTCAGGTCGTCGAAGTAGCGGTGCGTCGCGCCTTCCTTCGGCTTGCGGTTGTGATAGCCCACCTCCATGTCGAACGCCGCCGCCCGCTTCGCGATCTTCTGCCCGATGGTGCCCATCCCCAGGATGCCCAGCTTCTTCCCCGACACGTTCGGCGGCTGCGGAATGGCCTCGCGCCACACGCCTTCGCGGCACAGCCGGTCGAGCTTGCGGAACTCGCGCACGATGCCGATCAGCAGGCCGAAGGCGTGGTCGGCCACGCAGTCGTCGTTGGTGCCCGCGCCGTTGGCCGTGGCGATGCCACGTGCACGCGTGGCTTCGAGCGGCACGCCCTCGTAGCCCGCGCCCATGCAGCAGATCAGCTCCACGGCCGGCATGGCCGCGATTTCCTCGGGCGTGATGCCGATGACGCCGATGGTCAGCACCGCGCGGAACTTGTTGCCGTGCTCGGCAATGGCAGCCGCGCGCTGCGCGTCGCCGAAGGCATAGGTCATGTCGTAGACCTCGGCAATCTGGGCCTGGTGGGCGCTCGACAGGCTGTTGAGCACCAGCAGGGGAATCTTGGTCGACACGTGGGAACTCCTGAACGAAAAAATGAAATGGATGATCGCGCTACATCAGCGGTGCCGCTTCGCTCTTCTGCAAAGCCCACATCTGCGCGTAGCGGCCCTGCTTCGCGAGCAGCTCGGCGTGCGTGCCGCGCTCGACGATCACGCCCGACTCCAGCACCAGGATCTCGTGCGCGTCGACCACCGTCGACAGCCGGTGCGCGATGACCAGCGTGGTCTTGTCCTGCGCGGCGCTCTTGAGCTCCGACTGGATGGCGCGCTCGTTGGCCGAGTCGAGCGCCGAGGTGGCCTCGTCGAAGATCACGATCGGCGGGTTCTTCAGCAGCGTGCGCGCGATGGCCACGCGCTGCTTCTCGCCGCCGGAGAGCTTGAGGCCGCGCTCGCCCACCGTCGTTTCGTAGCCCTTGGGCGTGGCCACGATGAAGTCGTGGATGCGCGCGGCGCGGGCCGCGGCCTCCACCTCTTCGCGCGTGGCGCCGGGGCGGCCGTAGGCAATGTTGTATTCGACCGTGTCGTTGAAGAGCACCGTGTCCTGCGGCACGATGCCGATCGCGCGGCGCACGCTCGACTGCGTGACTGCGCGGATGTCCTCGCCGCCGATGGTGATGCGGCCCTGCTGCACGTCGTAGAAGCGGTAGAGCAGCCGCGCGAGCGTCGACTTGCCCGAGCCCGAGGGGCCGACCACGGCCACCGTCTTGCCGGCCGGAATCTCGAAGCTCACGTGCTTGAGGATGGGCCGCGCGGGCTCGTAGGCGAAGCTCACGTCCTCGAAGCGCACGGTGGCGTCGGCGCCGGCCAGCGGCTGTGCGCCGGGCGCATCGCGCACCTCGCGCTCTTTTTCCATCAGCACGAACATCTTGTCGAGGTCGGTCAGGCTCTGCTTGATCTCGCGGTAGATCACGCCGAGGAAATTCAGCGGAATGTAGAGCTGGATCATGAAGGCGTTGACCATCACCAGGTCGCCCAGCGTCATGCGCCCGTCGACCACGCCCGAGGTGGCGCGCCACAGCATCAGCACCAGGCTGATGGCGATCAGCGCCTGCTGGCCGGTGTTGAGCATGCTCAGCGTGCGCTGGCTCTTGATGGCGGCCTTGCGGTAGCGGTCGAGGCTGGCGTCGTAGCGGCCGGCCTCGAAATCCTCGTTGTTGAAGTACTTGACGGTCTCGTAGTTCAGCAGCGAATCGACCGCGCGACTCTGCGCCACCGAGTCGAGCTCGTTCATGGTCTTGCGGAACTGCGTGCGCCACTCGGTCACCGTGACGGTGAACGTGATGTACAGCACCAGCGCAGCCGCCGTGATCCAGACGAACAGCGAGTCGAACTTCACGCCCAGGATGGTGAGCACCAGCACCAGCTCGATGATGGTGGGCACGATGCTGTAGAGCGACATCGATATGAGTGAATGCACGCCGCGCGTGCCGCGCTCGATGTCGCGCGTCATGCCGCCGGTCTGGCGCTCCAGGTGGAAGCGCAGGCTCAGCGCGTGCAGGTGGCGGAACACCTCCAGCGCGATCTGCCGGGCCGTGCCCTCGGTGGCCTTGGCGAAGATCAGCTCGCGCAGCTCGCCGAAGAGCGAGGTCGAGAAGCGCAGCAGCCCGTAGGCCAGCAGCAGCCCGACGGGCACGATGAGCAGCGCCTGTGCCATGTCGGGCTTGGGCGTCATCGTGTCGACCAGGTTCTTCAGCAGCACCGGCACGCCCACGTTGGCCACCTTGGCGCCCACCATGAAGGCCAGCGCCGCGGCCACCCGCCACTTGTACTGCCAGAGGTAGGGAAACAGGCGGCGCAGCGTCGCCCAGTCGGAACGGTCACTGCGCGCCGGCGGGTGGCCGCCGGCTGTGTGGGGGGAAGGAAGGGCTTCGCCGCTTCGGCGCATGGAGGACAATCGTGGTTGCTTGTTTGTTCCAGATTGTGCCCATGTCAGATACTTCCAGTGCCGCCGCCGCGGCCACCCTCAAAAGCCTGCCCACCGACATGGAGCTGGTGCTCAAGGTCATTCCGATGCCGGCGGACTGCAACGCCAACGGCGACATCTTCGGCGGCTGGGTCATGGCGCAGTGCGACCTGGCCGGCTCGGTGATTCCGGCGCGCTACGCCAAGGGCCGGCAGGCGACGGTGGCGGTCAACGAATTCATCTTCAAGCAGCCGGTGCGGCTGGGCGACATTCTTTCGTTCTATTCGAAGCTGGTGCGCATCGGGCGCACCTCGGTCACCGTCACGGTCGAGGTGTTCGCCGAGCGCTTCCGTGCGCAGGGCGAGTACATCAAGGTGACGCAGGCCACCTTCACCTACGTGGCCATCGACGACAACGGCCGCCCGCGGGTGATTGAAAGGTAATCCCCCAGACTTCGCGCACTTCGTGTCGCTTCGCCACCCCCTTGCAGGGGGCAACACTTGCGGCCCGGCAAGGCCGGTTCCGCGGTGTTTCTGGCGAAGACAGCACCCCTCAAACGCCCGGATCGCGTACGCGCTCGAAGTGCTCGAACTCGCGGTTGACCCAGCGCCCCTCGCGGCGCTCGACGCGGCGGATGTACACCGTCTGCACGATGTCCCGCGTGTGCGCGTCGATCTCTATCGGGCCGCGCGGGCTGTCGAGCCGCACGCCCCGGAACGCGTCCACCAGCCGCTCGCCAACCGCGCCACCGTGCGCCACGGGCGAGGCCATCGCCGCGTCGATGGCCGCGAGCGCATCGTGGGCCGCGACGGCGAAATATCCCGGACGCAGGTGATCGCCGTACTCCGCCTGGAACGCCGACGTGAACCGGCGGTTGGCCGGCGACTCGTGCGCGAATGAATAGTGGTGGCTGGTGACGAGCCCATCGGCCAGCTCGCCGATACCCTCGAGGTAGTGGTCGTCGGTGGCGTCGCCCGTCGCGAGCAGGCGAATGCCGGCGTCGGCCATGCCGCGGTCGCGCCAGAACTTCAGGAAGGTGGCCGGCATCTGCCCCGACGGCAGGAAGAAGAACACCGCCTGTGGCTTGAGTTCGCGCAGCCGCAGCATGTAGGCCGAGTAGTCGAGCGTGGCCAGCGGCACCCGCAGCATCGCGCCGACCCGGCCTCCACCCGCGGTGATGCCCGATACGAAGGCGCTTTCGGCATCGACGCCCGAGGCGTAGTCGGCCACCACGGTGCAGACGTCGCGCAAGCCTTGCTGGAGCGCCCAGCGCGCCAGCGGCAGCGTGACCTGCCCGATGGTGAAGGACACCCGCACCGCGAACGGGCAGCGCGCCGTGATGCCCGAGGAGGCTGCGTTCATCACCACCAGCGGCAGCTTCGCCTGCGTGGCGACGCTGCCCACGGCATAGGCGTTGGAGCTGAAATCCAGGCCCGCCAGCAGGTCGACACGCTCGCTTTCCACGAGGTCCAGCGCATGGCGGCGCGCCTGGTCGGGTGCGCTGCCGGGCACGTCGCGCCGCAGCAGTTCGACCGGCCGGCCCGCAATGTTCTGGTTGTGCGCCGCCAGCCAGACGGCCATGCCGGCATCGAACTGCCGGCCACCGCCCGCATAAGGGCCGGACCACGAACCGATGACGCCGATGCGCAGCGGTCGCACCCGCGCCAAGGCCAGTGAAGGGGCTGCCAGGGCACCTGCCAGCAAACCGAAAGTACGCCGGCGCGAGAAGCGGAATGCTACTTTTTCAGTAGCGTCGTTTGCCTGCGGGCCGGGCGTTGCGAGGGTTCTTTTCTCTTGCACGCCGCGCAGTGTACGTATGCAGGCCCCGGCCCGGGAAGCGCGTCAGACCTTGGAGAAGTCCGGCTTGCGCTTCTCCATGAACGCGCCGAAGGCCTCGCGCGCCGCCGGTTCGCGCAGCATGCGACCGAAGCTCGCACCCTCTTCGCCCATGCGCTCCAGCACGGCAGGCATCTGCGCCTTCTTCAGCAGGCGCTTGGTTTCCACCAGCGCGCTCAGCGGCTTGGCGGCGAGCTTGCGGGCCTGCGTCTGCGCGATGGCGTTGGCCTCGGTCGGCGGCACCACGCGGTTGACCAGGCCCACCTCCAGCGCGGCCTCGGCCATGAAGGGCTCGCCCAGCAGCAACGCCTCGGCCGCGCGGTGGTAGCCCAGCATCTGCGGCACCAGCAGGCTCGACGCCGCTTCGGGGCACAGGCCGAGGTTCACGAAGGGCATCGAGAAGGCGGCGTTGTCGCCCGCATAGACGAGGTCGCAGTGGAACAGCATCGTGGTGCCGATGCCCACTGCCGGGCCGCACACGGCCGCGACGATGGGCTTGGGGAAGGTTGCGATGCCGCGCAGGAAGCGGAACACCGGCGATTCCTGCGTCGACGGCGGGCCGTTGAGGAAGTCGCCGATGTCGTTGCCCGCGCTGAAGATGGTCGGATCGCCCTGGATCAGCACGCAGCGCACGGCCGCATCGCTCTCGGCGGCGGCCAGCGCATCGGCCAGTTCGGCGTACATGCCGCTGGTGATCGAGTTCTTCTTGTCGACGCGGTTGAAAGTGAGGGTCATCACACCGGCTTCGGTGTGGACGAGGATGTCGCTCATGGGAATGGTCCTTGAATAAAGGGATTGGCGCCGCGATCAGGCGCAAAGGGCTTCGCGGACGAAATCGAGGCGGTCTTGCCCCCAGAACATCTCGCTGCCGACGAACATGGTGGGAGCGCCGAACACGCCGCGCTCCACGGCTTCCTGGGTGACGGCCTTGAGGCGGTCCTTGGTTTCCTGCGCGCCGGCCAGCGCGAGCAGGCCCGCGGCGTCGAAGCCCGCATTCTGCAAGACGGCGCCGACGATTGCCGGGTCGTTGAGATTCTTCGGCTCGACCCACATCGCGTGGAAGACCGCGTCGACATACGCACCGAAGCGCGCCGGCTCCTTCATCTGGATGCCGGTGGCGCCGCGCATCAGCAGCAGCGTGTTGATGGGGAAATGCGGGTTGTGCACGAAGGGCACGCCGTAGCGCTTCGCGAAGCGCTGCAGGTCGACGGTCATGTACGGGCCCTTGGGCTTGATCTCGGCGGGCGAATGGTTCCCCGTGGCCTGGAACACGCCGCCCAGGAGCATGGGCTTCCACACCAGCTCGGCGCCTGCGTCAGCACATACGTGCGGCAGCTGCGTTGCGGCGAGGTAGGCGGCGGGGCTGCCGAAGTCGAAGTAGAAGTCGACGGATTTGGTCATGGGTGTCTCCTTGTCGGACGCTTGTGTTCGGGGGCGCGTGCACAGGCCACCGGGTACTCCCCTGCGCCCGTCATCTCAGAATTTCTCGGACCAGGGCCGCAGATCGAGCTCGTGCGTCCATGCATCGCGCGGTTGCGAATGCAGCATCCAGTAGCTGTCGGCGATGTGGTCCGGGTTCAGGATGCCGTCACTGTCCTTCAGTGCATAGCGCTCGGGGAAGTTGCTGCGGATGAACTCGGTGTCGATGGCGCCGTCGACCACCACATGCGCCACATGAATGCCCTGCGGCCCCAGCTCCCGCGCCATCGACTGGGCCAGCGCGCGCAATGCCATCTTGGCGCCCGAGAAGGCGCCGAAGTTCGCCGCGCCACGCAGCGAAGCCGTCGCGCCCGTGAAGATGATCGTGCCGCGATGCCCGCCTTCCGGCATGTCGCGCGCCACCATCCGCTTCGCCACCTCGCGCCCGTTGAGAAAGCCCGAGAAGCAGGCCATCTCCCACACCTTGAAGTACTTGCGCGCGGTCTCGCTCAGGATGCTCTCGGGCACGTTGGCCCCGATGTTGAACACCATCACCTCGATCGGCCCGACCGTCGACTCGATCTGCTCGACGAGTGCAACCACCTCCTCTTCCTTGCGCGCATCGCAGGCGAAGGCATGTGCGCGGCCGCCGTCGACCTCGATCTGCGCCACCAGCGGCTGCAGCTTGTCGAGGCTGCGCCGCGTGACGCAGGTGGCGAAGCCTTCGCGCGCGAAGCGGCGGGCAATGGCGCCGCCGGTAGCGTCGCCCGCGCCCACGATGAGTGCAGCCTTGGTGAGCGCCATGACGGTCATTCCTTGTAGTAAACGATCTGGTTGGAAGTGGCGAGCAACGTGCCGCCTTCGCTCCAGAGCTGCGCAGCCTGGTCGAAGAAGCCGCTGCTGAACTGCTGCCCCGTCGCGCTGCCGAGCAGGTAACCCGTGCCGACCTCGGCCAGCTGCGCCGCATCGGCATGGAAATACGTGGTGATCGACACCGTGCCCACCGGCACCCGCGTGGCGCGGCGCAACCACACACGCGGGAAGAACAGGTCGCTCATGGCCGCGAGCGAGGCGAAGTCGAGCGCGCGTTGCTGCGCATCGCGCACCCAGAGCCGGCTCTCGCTGTGATGGCCGCTGCCGTCCCATTTCGAAGGAATGCTGCCGCTGATCGGCCGCATCTCGTACTGGCCGATCCACGCCACGCCCGACGGGCCAATGCTCATGCGCTCGACCATCTCGGGCCGCGGCACCTCGGGCATCGGCAGGTCGTTGCCGTTCCAGGTCTCACGGCGCACGGCGGTCACCACGGTGGCGGTGGTCGTCATGTTCGGCGCTGCGCCGGGGCCGGCCTGCGTGATCTGCACCGTCCAGTGCTGCGTCGAGCGGTTGGTGCGCACGGCGGTGGCCTGGATGTCGAACGCGCCGGCTTCGAGCGCCGCCGCGTAGTTCACCGTGAGCGCGATCGGCACGCCGAGCAGGTCGGGATGCTTCAGCACCGCCTGCAGCGCCAGCGCCGCGGTGGTGCCGCCGAAAGGGCCGACCATGTTCCAGTAGTCGGGGCTGGTCATGCCCGTGAAGTGCCCCACGCGGATGTCGCTGTGGTGGATCGCCAGGGCCTTGTCGAAGGGGTGCGTGCTCGTCGTCATGATCGGCAGTGTGCCTCCGGTCGATGGCGTCACGCAGTCGTGTGCGGGACGTTGGCGTGCTGCAGCGCAGTAAGCGACGCCAGCCGATGCAGCTTGTCGAGCGTGCTCGGCCAGAGGCTCTGGCTGAACTGCTCGCGGAAGAAGCCGAAGTGGCCGATGCGCCGGGCCTGCACGTCGGCCGGCGCAATGCGCTCCACCGCGCTCGGCGCGCCGGCATAGAAGCTCACGAGGCTTTCGGTGCCGGCGAGCGTCATGAGTTCGTCATCGGTCATCGACAGCGCGAGCACCGGGAAGCGCACGCGGCCGTAGCTGCGCAGTGCCGCCTCGCCTTCCGCGCCGACGCTGTAGCGCGGGTTCAGGCACCAGCGCCGCCATTGCAGGATCACGCCGCGCGGCAGGTCGCCGACCTTCTTCAGCCGGCGGCCCGGAAAGTAGCCGCACAGCCGCGTGACCAGCGGCACGAGCACGAACCAGAAGTAGAGGATGCTGCGCTTGAGCTTCGGCGCGTTCTCGCGCCAGTAGCCGCTGCCCGCGGCGATGCTGACGAGGCCGTCGACCTGCCCGGGACGCTGCAGGAAGCCCGGCAGCTGCGCGCCCAGGCTGTGGCCCAGCAGGTAGAGCGGCTGGCCGGGCAACGCCGCCTTGGCTGCGTCGATCACCGCTTCGTAGTCGCAAGCCCAGTCGAGCAAGTCGGCCTTGAAGCCGCGCAGCGGCGCATTGCCGCGCGAGTCGCCGGAGCCCCGGTAGTCGAAGGTCCAGACGCGCAGGCCCTGCTGCGCGAGCCATCGCGCGAAGGGCTCGTAGAAGGACTGGCGCACGCCCATCGCGCCACCGATCACGATGCTGGCGCGCGGAGCGCCGACCGGCTCGTACGTTCGCACGGCCAATTGCGTACGACCACCATCGGTTGCAAGCTGCTGCATCTGCATGAGGTTGTCTCCTTCGTTGCCTCGACGCTCGTCCCGGTGTCTTGCGCGTTGGCGATCAGACGCGCTCGAAGATTCCCGCAGCGCCCTGGCCCATGCCCACGCACATCGTGACCATGCCGTACTTCAGGTTCTCGCGGCGCAGCGCATGCACCACGGTCGCCGAACGGATGGCGCCGGTGGCACCGAGCGGATGGCCCAGCGCAATCGCACCGCCCATCGGGTTGACCTTCGACGGATCGAGGCCCAGCGTGTTGATCACCGCAAGCGATTGCGCGGCGAAGGCTTCGTTGAGCTCGAACCAGTCGATGTCCTGGTGCTTCAGGCCGGCGTAGCGCAGCGCGGCCGGAATCGCCTCGATCGGGCCGATGCCCATGATGTGCGGCGGCACACCTTTGCTCGCGAAGCTCACGAAGCGCGCGAGCGGCGTGAGGCCGTACTGCTTCACCGCCTTCTCGCTCGCGAGGATCAGCGCGCCGGCGCCGTCCGAGGTCTGCGAGCTGTTGCCGGCCGTGACGGTGCCGCGCGCGGCGAACACGGTGCGCAGCTTGGCCAGGCCTTCGAGGCTGGTGTCGGGGCGCGCGCCTTCGTCGAGGTTCACCATGCGCGTCTTCGCGATCGACTCGCCGGTGGCGAGGTTCGGCGTGCGATCGGTCACTTCGATCGGCGTGATCTCGTCGGCGAACTTGCCGGCCTTCTGCGCGGCCAGCGCCTTCTGGTGCGAGGCGAGTGCGAACTCGTCCTGCGTCTCGCGGCTCACCTTCCACTGCTGCGCGACCTTCTCGGCCGTGAGGCCCATGCCGTAGGCAATGCCGACATCGCCTTCGCGCTCGAAGATCGAGGGCGACAGCGAGGGCGAATTGCCCATCATCGGCACCATGCTCATGCTCTCGACGCCGGCCGCGATCATCACGTCGGCCTCGCCGACGCGGATGCGGTCGGCCGCCATCTGCACGGCCGACAGGCCCGAGGCGCAGAAGCGGTTCACGGTGATGCCGCCGACGCTGGTCGGCAGGCCCGCCAACACGGCGCCGATGCGCGCGACGTTCAGGCCCTGCTGCGATTCGGGAATCGCGCAGCCGCAGATGATGTCTTCGATGGCCTTCGGGTCGAGATTGGGCACGGCAGCCAGCGCCGCGCGCAGCGTGGTGGCCAGCAGGTCGTCGGGACGGTAGTTGCGGAAGTAGCCGCGGTGCGACTTGCCGATGGGGGTGCGGGTGGCGGAGACGATGTAGGCGTCTTGTACTTGCTTGCTCATGAAATCTGTCCTTAGTTGCGCACTGGCTTGCCGGTGCTGAGCATTCCCATGATCCGCTCCTGCGTCTTGGGATGCACGATGAGCGAGCAGAACGCCTTGCGTTCCAGCGTCATCAGGTATTCCTCGGTCACGAGCGAGCCCGCGTCCACGTCGCCGCCGGTGACCACGTTCGCGATCAGGCTGGCGATGTGGAAGTCGTGCGCGCTGATGAAGCCGCCGTCGCGCATGTTCACCAACTGCCCCTTGATGGTCGCGGCACCGCTGCGGCCCGCCACGCGGAAGGTGCGGCGCAGCGGCGGGCGGTAGCCGGCGTCGGCCATGGCCTTGGCCTGCTGCAGCGCCACGTACAGCAGCTCGTCCTTGTTCGGCACGATCACGTCGCTGTCGAGCAGGTAGCCCAGCTTCTTCGAATCGAGCGCACCAGTGCCGACCTTCGCCATCGCCGCAGCAGTGAAGCCTTCGGTGAGGAACGGCAGCAGGTCGCTACCCGTGGAGGCCGCTGCGTTCTCCGCAGCACGACGCGCGATGTAGGTCAGGCCGCCCGCGCCGGGAATCAGGCCCACGCCGACTTCGACAAGGCCGATGTAGCTTTCCATCGCCGCCACGCGCTTGGCCGAGTGGATGGCCAACTCGCAGCCGCCGCCCAGCGCCATGCCGCGCACGGCCGAGATCACCGGCACGCTGGCGTAGCGGATCTTGAGCATCACGTTCTGCAGTTCCTGCTCGGCGCCCTCCACTGCATCGATGCCCGCGACCACGAAGGCCGGCAGCATCGCCTGCAGGTCGGCGCCGACCGAGAACATCTCATCGGGCGACCAGATCACGAGGCCCTTGTATTCGGCTTCGGCCAGGTCGACTGCGGCGCCCAGCGCCTCGGCCACGTCAGGGCTGATGGCGTGCATCTTCGAATGGATGCTGGCGATGAGCACTTCGCCGTCCAGCGTCCACACGCGCACGTCGCCTTCGTCGCTGATGGTGGTGCCGGCGGTGTTGGCATCGGCTGCGTTCGCGCCGAGCACGCTCTCGGGGAACAGCTGGCGGTCATGCACCGGCAGCCTGCGCTGCGGCACGAACTTGTTCTGCGATGCGCTCCACGAGCCTTCGGGCGTGTGCACGCCGCCAGCCTCGGCCACCGGGCCTTCGAACACCCACTTGGGCAGCGGTGCGCCGCTCAGCGCCTTGCCGGCGTCGATGTCTTCCTGCACCCACTTGGCGACCTGCGCCCAGCCGGCTTCCTGCCACAGCTCGAACGGGCCCTGCTTCATGCCGAAGCCCCAGCGCATCGCGAAGTCGATGTCGCGCGCGCTCTCGGCGATGTCGCCCAGGTGCACGGCGGCGTAGTGGAAGCCGTCGCGCAGGATGGCCCAGAGGAACTGGCCCTGCGGTCCTTCGCTCTCGCGCAGCAGCTTCAGGCGCTCGCCCGCGGGCTTCTTCAGCATCCGGCCATACACCTCGTCGGCCTTGGCGCCGGCGGGCACGTACTCGCCGCTCTTCAAGTCGAAGCGCAGGATGTCGCGGCCGGCCTTCTTGAAGAAGCCGGCCTTGGTCTTCTGGCCCAGGTTGCCCAGCTCCAGCAGCTTGGCGAGCACGGGCGGCGTCGCGAAGTTGGCGTAGAACGGATCGGTCTCTGCGTTGAGGTTGTCCTGCAGCGTCTTCACGACGTGGGCCATCGTGTCGAGGCCCACCACGTCGGCGGTGCGGAAGGTGCCCGAGCTGGCGCGGCCCAGCTTCTTGCCGGTGAGGTCGTCCACCACATCGGGCGTCAGGCCGAACTTCTCGACTTCCTTCAGCGTGGCCAGCATGCCGGCGATGCCGACGCGGTTGGCAATGAAGTTGGGCGTGTCGTGCGCGCGCACCACGCCCTTGCCGAGCGTGCTGGTGACGAAGGCCTCGAGATCGTCGAGCACCTGCGGCTCGGTGGTGGGCGTGTTGATCAGCTCCACCAGGAACATGTAGCGCGGCGGGTTGAAGAAGTGGATGCCGCAGAAGCGCGGCTTCAGCGCTTCGGGCAGTGCCTCGCTGAGCTTGGTGATCGAGAGGCCCGAGGTGTTCGAGGCCAGGATCGAATGCTTGGCAACGTGGGGCGCGATCTTCCTGTAGAGATCGAGCTTCCAGTCCATGCGCTCGGCAATGGCTTCGATGACGAGGTCGCACTCGCCGAGCTTGGCAAGGTCGTCTTCGTAGTTGGCCTGTTCGATCAGGCCCGCATCGGCCACGTCGCCGAGCGGCGCGGGCTTGAGCTTCTTGAGGTTGTCGATGGCGCGCGTGACGATGCCGTTCTTCGCCGCACCTTGAGCGACAGCTCCGGTCGCGTCTTTTGCGGCCAGGTCGAACAGCACGACGGGCACGCGCACGTTGACGAGGTGAGCCGCAATCTGCGCGCCCATCACGCCGGCGCCGAGCACGGCGACCTTCTTCACTTGAAATCGGGACATAGCGGGGTTTCGAAGTTCTGAATCAGTTCGGGGAACACCGCGGAACCGGCTTTGCCGGGCCGCTGGTGTTGCCCCCTTGAGGGAGAGGCTGCTACACGAAGTGAGCAGCTACGGGGGTGGGTCAAGGAACGCGGTTCCAGGTTTGAGTGCGCCAGAAGGGGCCCAGGTAGCCGCGCACTTCGAGCTTCTTGCCGCCATCGACGGGCGTGTAGCTCGCGCGGTATTCCTTGCCGTTCTCGGGGTCGAGGATCTTGCCGCCTTCCCAGACTTCCTTGCCTTCGGCCTTCTTGCCGCCGCGGATGATGTCCAGGCCCACCATGGGCTTGCCCTTGCGGTCGTCGCTGCATTCGTCGCAGGTGGCGCCGGGCTTGGCGTCCTTGCCCAGTGCCTTTTCGATGCGGCCGAGCAGCGCACCGTTGGGTTCATCGATGCGGATCTCGGCCTTGACCTCACCGGTCTTGTCGTCAACGTTGCGCCACAGGCCGACCGGCGTGACCTGGGCCATGGCCGAGGCTGCGGTGACTGCGAACAGAACGGCGGCGAATGTTTTCTTCATGCGTGTCTCCCGGCGAAGTGAAGGAAAAGGCAAAGGGCTTGCTTCAGGCCAGCGCCGCGTCGGTGTCCATCAGCACCTTGCTGCCGGCGCGCGCGGTGCGCATCAGCGTCGCGGTCTCGGGGAACAGCTTGGCGAAGTAGAAGCGCGCGGTCTGCAGCTTGGCGACATAGAACGGATCGGTGTTGCCGGCGGCGATCTCGCGCAGCGCGACCTGCGCCATGCGGGCGAACAGGTAGCCGAACACGAAGTGACCGGCCACGCGCAGGTAGTCGACGGCGGCGGCGCCCACTTCGTCGGGGTTCTGGAAGCCCTTGAAGCCGATCTCGGTCGTGAACTTGGTGAGCTGGTCGCCCAGCATCGCGATCGGGTTGATGAACTCGGCCATCTTCTCGTTCACACCCTCTTCTTCCACCAGCTTGCCCACGAGCTTGCCGAACTTCTTCAGCGACGCGCCGTTGTTGCCCAGCACCTTGCGGCCCAACAGGTCCAGCGACTGGATGGTGTTGGTGCCTTCATAGATCATGTTGATGCGGTTGTCGCGCACGAACTGCTCCATGCCCCATTCCTTGATGAAGCCGTGGCCGCCGAACACCTGCATGCAGGCGTTGGTGGAAATGTGGCCGTTGTCGGTGATGAAGGCCTTGACGATGGGGGTCAGCAGCGCGACCAACTCACCCGAGTCCTTGCGCACCTTCTCGTCAGGGTGGTTGTGTTCCTTGTCGAGCAGCAGCGTGCAGAAGATCTGCAGCGCGCGGCCGCCTTCGGCATAGGCCTTGGCCGTGAGCAGCATCTTGCGCACGTCGGGGTGCACGATGATGGGGTCGGCTTCCTTGTCCTTGGCCTTCACGCCGGAGAGCGAACGCATCTGGATGCGGTCCTTGGCGTAGGCCAGCGCGTTCTGGTAGGCCACTTCGGTCAGGCCGAGCGACTGGTTGCCCACGCCCAGGCGGGCGGCGTTCATCATCACGAACATCGCGGCCAGGCCCTTGTTGGGCTCGCCCACCAGCGTGCCGGTGGCGCCTTCGATCACGATCTGCGCGGTGGCGTTGCCGTGGATGCCCATCTTGTGCTCCAGGCCGGCGCAGAAGATCGGGTTGCGCTCGCCGAGCGAGCCGTCGGCCTTGACCTTGAACTTCGGCACCACGAACAGGCTGATGCCCTTGCTGCCCTTGGGCGCATCGGGCAGGCGGGCCAGCACCAGGTGAATGATGTTGCTGGTCATGTCGTGCTCGCCGGCCGAGATGAAGATCTTGCTGCCGGTGATGCGGTAGGTGCCGTCGGGCTGCGGCTCGGCCTTGGTGCGCAGCAGGCCGAGGTCGGTGCCGCAATGGGGTTCGGTGAGGCACATGGTGCCGGTCCACTCGCCGCTCGTGAGCTTGGGCAGGTAGGTTTTCTTCTGTTCGTCGGTGCCGTGCGCCACCAGCGCCTCGTACGCGCCGTGCGAGAGGCCGGGGTACATGGTCCAGGCCTGGTTGGCGCTGTTGAGCATCTCGAACAGGCACTGGTTCACCACGAAGGGCAGGCCCTGGCCGCCGAAGGCCGGGTCGCACGACAGCGCAGGCCAGCCGCCTTCGACGTACTTGGCGTAGGCGTCCTTGAAGCCCTTGGGCGTCTTCACTTCGTGCGTGGTCTTGTCGAGCACACAGCCCTCTTCGTCGCCGCTGATGTTCAGCGGAAAGGTCACCTCGGCAGCGAACTTGCCGGCCTCCTCGATCACCGCGTTGATGGTGTCGGCGTCGGTTTCGGCGTGGGCCGGCAGCGCCTTGAGTTCCTCGGCGACGTTGAGCACTTCATGCAGCACGAACTGCATGTCGCGCACGGGTGGGTTGTAGGTAGGCATCCGGGACTCTCCTGGTCGAAGCTAGATAGAAAAAAGAAAAAGGGGAAAACAGAAAAGAGGACAGGCCGCGAGCCTCAGCGCACGGTCTTGAGGCGGCGGCCCGCCGGCGCAGTGGCCCCGGCCTTCGGCGCGTCGGGCGTGGCGCTGCGCGCGAGGATGTTGTCGAAGCCGACGTTGGCGCGGCCGATGGAGCCGGGCACCTGAAGAAAGCGCGCCTCGTAGTGCAGCGCGAGGATCAGGCCGTGGATCTCGAACGCCACCTGGCGCTCGTCGGCGTCGGCGCGCAAGTGGCCTTCGCTCTGTGCCTGCACGATGGCGCGCAGCACGGCGGCCTGCCAGATGCTGACCGACTCGACCAGCGCGTCGCGCACCGGACCCGGGCGGTCGTCGAATTCGGAGGCGCCGCTGATGTAGATACAGCCCGAGTCGATCTCGGTCGAGGTGCGCTTCATCCAGTTGGCGAACATGGCGCGCAGGCGCGGCAGGCCGCGCGGCGCCTGGAGGGCGGGAAAGAACACTTCCTGCTCGAAGCGCGCGTGGTATTCGCGCACCACCGAGATCTGCAGTTCCTCGCGCGAGCCGAAGTGGGCGAACACGCCCGACTTGCTCATCTTGGTGATTTCGGCCACGGCGCCGATCGACAGGCCCTCCAGCCCGATCTGCGCGGCCAGCGCCAGCGCGGCGTCGACGATGACGGCCTTGGTCTGCTGGCCCTTCTGGGCGGCGCGGACGGGCTTGGCGGAAACGGCTGTGGCGGACATCGTGGAATTTCCCTGCAAAAAAACGAACGGTCGTTCTATTTTGCAGGGCTTTGCACTTTCGGCCACAAGAGACCTTCAACGGTTGAAGGTTAATTGACGCGGAATGGGGCCGTCGCGGCCCCGTCCCGGCCACTTCCTTTCAGAATTCCTGCGACACCGGCCGCAACACGACTTCGTTGATGTCCACGTTCGCCGGCTGTTCCACCGCGTAGACGACGGCGCGCGCCACCGAATCCGCGGGGATCTGGTTGGCGTCGTAGAACGCCTTCACGCCAGCCGCGCTCTCGGCATCGCTGCTGCCGAACTTCAGCTCCGAATCGACCGCCCCGGGCGACACGATGGTCACGCGCACGCCGCTGTTGCCCACCTCCACACGCAGGCCCTCGGAGATGGCGCGCACCGCATGCTTGGTGGCGCTATACACCGTGCCGATGGGCGTGAACACCTTCAGCCCCGCAATGGAAGCGACGTTGACGATGTGCCCGCCGCCCTGCGCCTGCATGCGCGGCAGCACGGCGGCAATGCCGTAAAGCACGCCCTTGATGTTGACGTCGATGGTGCGGTCCCACTCGTCGACCTTGAGTCTCTCGAGCGGCGACAGCGGCATCACGCCCGCGTTGTTGACCAGCACGTCGATGCGGCCGAAGGCTTCGATGGTGGCGGTAGCGAGCTTGTCGAGTTCGGCGCGCTTCGACACGTCGGTGGCCACGGCGATGGCCTCGCCGCCGGCTTGGCGGATTTCTGCCACGACCTTGTCGAGCCGGTCGGTGCGGCGGGCCGCGAGCACCACCTTCGCGCCGCGCGCGGCAAGGTGGCGCGCCGTCGATTCGCCGAGCCCGCTGCTCGCGCCGGTGACGATGGCGACTTTGCCCTTGATGTTGTCTTGAACGGAGGTCATGGAAATTCCTTTCGGGTGTGTTGAAGAAGTGCATGCAGTGTGGAAAATCCTTGCGTTCCCGTATATGAAATTCTTCCGACTTCAGAATTCCTCAATAAGGAACAGTCCATGTCCAACCGCCTCGAAGCCTTGCGCGTGTTCTGCACCGCCGCCGATGCCGCCAACTTCCGAGACGCCGCGGTGCGGCTGTCGGTGTCGCCGCAGGTGGTGACACGCGCGGTGCGCGAGCTCGAAGACGAACTGGGCGAACCGCTGTTCCACCGCAGCACGCGCGGCGTACAGCTCACCGACTTCGGCCGGCAGCTCGCAGAGCGGGCGCGCGTGGCAGTGGGCGGCGTGGACGACCTCTTTCACCGCGCCGACAGGCGCGCGCTGTCGCAACATGCGGGCACGGTGCGTGTCACTGCGCCGGGCATCTTCGGACGCCGGCTCATTCCGCAGGCGCTGGCGCCGATGCTCGCGGCACACCCCGGGCTGGTGCTGGACCTGCGCGTGTCGGAGGAGCATGCCGACGTGGTCGACCAGCAGATCGACATCGGCGTGCGCGTGGGCCCGCTGCGCGACGCACGCTTCGTTGCGAGGCCAGTGGGAAGGATGGCGCTGCACGTGGTGGCCGCGCCCGCACTCGTCGCGCGCACCGGCGTGCCGAAGAAGCTGGACGCGCTCGCGGCGCTGCCGCTCACCGCACTGATCGACCGCAAGTCGGGCCGCCCCTGGCCGCTGGTCTTCAGCAAGGGCCGGCAACTGACGGTGACGTCGCCGGCCTTCGTTACCGACGACTTCGACACCGAGTGCGCCGCGGTGCTCGCGGGATTGGGCTTCGCCCAGCTGATCGGGGCACTGGCCGAGCCCTGGCTCGAATCGGGCGCGCTGGTGCCGGTGCTCGAAGCCGACGCGCCGCAGCCGTGGCCGATCTATGTGTACCGCTCGCAGCGCGCGCCGGTGCCGGCGCGCGTGCGACTGGTGTACGACGAACTGATCCGCGTGCTGCGCTGAACGCTACGGCAGGCCGCACGTCCTCTGCCACGCACCGGGCGTGAAGCCGAACTGGCGCGCGAAGATGCGCGTCATGTGGCTCTGGTCCGCGAAGCCGCTTGCAGCAGCGGCGTCCGCGAGGCCCGTGCCGCGGCGGATCAGGCCGCGTGCGCGTTCGGCGCGCTGCAGCAGCAGCCACGCGTGGGGCGGCACGCCATAGGCCTTCTCGAAGCGCCGCAGCACCTGGTACTTGCCGAGGCCGGTCATCGCGGCGAGTTCGTCGAGCGTGGGCGCGGCGAGCAAGTCGTCGGCGAGGCGCTCGCGCACCAGCCGCACATCACCACCGATCTCGGGCAGCGCAACGGCGGTGGAATGGGCGTCGAGCAACACGCCGCAGACTTCGGCCAGCGATTCTTCGCAGGCCAGCGCCTCGGCGCCTGCGGCGTTGGCCGTGGCACAGCGCCACTCATCGAGGCGGGCGAACAGGCGGCGCAGCGTGTGGAGCAGCCGCACGTCCTGGAGCACGGGCCGCGTGAATTCGATGCCGGCGTCCACAACGCCTTCGCGCATGCCAGCCATCACGGCCGCATCGAAATACACCATGCGCCAACGGCGCGACGGGCCGCCGAGCGGCCGGCCGTCGTGCACTTCGCCGGGGTTGGTGGTGATCAGGTCGCCCGCATAGGCATCGACCCTGCCGCGGCCGCTGGCCGAGCTTTGCGCGCCATGGTCGAGCAGGCCGACGCCGTAGGTCGAATGCCAGTGCCGGCCGTAGTGGCGGGCACTGTCCATCGCGGTGGCATGGACGCCCTCCCAGGGCGTTCCAAAGACCTGCGAGCGATGGTCCGGCGGCGTCTTCATCCGCCGGATGATCTCAGAGAACGGTGCTCAGAGCTTGAAGGGAATCACTTCCTGGCGTTGTTCGCCCAGGCCTTCGATGCCGAGCGTCATCACGTCGCCCTTCTTCAGGAACAACGGCGGCTTCATGCCCATGCCCACGCCGGGCGGCGTGCCGGTGGTGATCACGTCGCCGGGCATCAGGGTCATGAACTGGCTTACGTAGCTCACGATCTTGGCGACGCTGAAGATCATGGTCCTGGTGCTGCCCGTCTGCACGCGCTGGCCGTTCAGGTCGAGCCACATCGAGAGCTTCTGCGGGTTCTCGATTTCGTCGCGCGTGACGAGCCAGGGGCCGAGCGGGCCGAAGGTGTCGCAACCCTTGCCCTTGTCCCAGGTGCCGCCGCGCTCGATCTGGTATTCGCGCTCGCTGACGTCGTTGATGGTGCAGTAGCCGGCCACATAGTCGAGCGCGCTCTTCTGCGACACATAGCGGGCGCGCGTGCCGATGACCACGCCGAGCTCGACTTCCCAGTCGGTCTTGACAGAGCCCTTGGGCAGCATCACGGGGTCGTTCGGCCCCTGGATGCAGCTGTTGGCCTTCATGAACACCACGGGCTCCTTGGGCACCGGCAGGCCGGACTCGGCCGCGTGGTCCGCGTAGTTGAGGCCGATGGCGATGAACTTGCCGACGTTGGCCACGGGGCTGCCGAAACGAGGCTTGCCCTTGACCAGCGGCAGCTTGTCGAGCTTCTGCTTGCGCAGCTTGGCAATGGCGGCATCGCCGAGCTGGTCGGGACCGATGTCCTTGACGACCGCGCTCAGGTCGCGCAGCTGGCCCTTGTCGTCGATGAGGCCGGGCTTTTCCTTGCCGGGGTTGCCATAGCGGACGAGTTTCATGCTTTCCTTTCAGTGCATTGAATCAATACGTGGAGCGGCCACTGGAGAGGTCGAAGACCGCAGCGGTGGCCCGCGAAGTCGAGCGGGTCATATGGTGATGCCGCCGTCGACCGTGAAGGCCTGTCCGGTAGCGAAGATCGATTCGTCGCTCGCAAGGAACACCACCACCGGCGCGATCTCCTCGGCCTGCGCGAGCCGGCCCATGGGCTGGCGCGCGATGAAGGCCTTGCGGGCGGCATCGGGGTCGGCGTTGGCGTTGATACGGTCGCCGAGCGAAGGCGTATCGACCGTGCCCGGGCACACGGCATTGCAGCGGATGCCCCGGGCCACGTAGTCGGCCGCCACGCTCTTGGTAAGGCCCAGCACCGCCGCCTTGGTGGTGCCGTAGACAAAGCGGTTGGGCAGCCCCTTCATGCTGGAGCACACGCTCGCCATGTTGATGATGCTGCCGCGCCCGGCCGCCAGCATGCCGGGCAGCACGGCCTGGATGGTCCACATCTGCGCGCGCACGTTGAGGCTGAAGGCAAACAGCAGCTCGTCGTCGGTGGCCTGCTCGATGGTGCCGTTGTGCACCACGCCCGCGCAGTTGAAGAGAACGTCGAGCGCGGGCAGCTTCGCCACCAGCGCGCCGATGGCGGCCTTGTCGAGCACGTCGAGCTTGAGCGCCGTGACGTTGGGCATGCCGGCGTAGCGTTCGAGCAGCTTTTCGTTGACGTCGGTGGCCCAGACCTGCGCGCCTTCGGCCGCCATGGCGAGCACGCTGGCACGGCCGATGCCCTGGCCTGCGGCGGTGACCAGCGCGGTCTTTCCCTTCAATCTCATGGGTGTCTCCTCGGGTTAGGCCCGATGTTGATCCGGGCGGTGTATCGTATTCTGAATTGGCCTTACCACTTGTCCAATTCAGGACAACCCTTAACCCGTTCGATTTCCTCTTTTCGTTCCCGTGCCGATCCAGACCCTCGAACCCCAGCGCCTCTACCGCCAGATTGCCGAGCAGCTGCGCGTGCTCATCGGCAAGGGCGAGTTCGCGGTGGGCGCGCGCATTCCCGCCGAGCGCGACCTGGCCGCGCAGCTGGGCGTGAGCCGGCCTTCGGTGCGCGAGGCGCTGATTGCGCTGGAGGTCGAAGGCTGGGTCGAGATCCGCACCGGCTCGGGCGTGTACGTGCTCGACAGGTCGCACCGAGCGGCCCCGCCAGCCAACGGCGCAGCCGGCGTCGAATGGGGCCCGCTCGAAATCATCCGCGCGCGCCGCCTGGTGGAAGGCGAGACCGCCGCCACCGCGGCCCAGTACGGCAAGCGCAAGGACGTGGACGCCATGCGCCGCGCGATCCGCATGATGCGCGAGATGGCTGCACGCAACGAGGTGCCGCACGAGGGCGACCGCGCCTTCCACCTGGCCATCGTCAACGCGTGCGACAACGTGGTGCTGACCGAGACGGTGCAGGGCTTCTGGGAGTCGCGGCATGGGCCGATCTTCGCCCGGATGATCGATTACTTCGAGACCATGGACTCGTGGCAGGCCGCCATCGGCGAGCACGAAGCCATCCTCGACGCCATCGCGGCGCACGATCCGGCCGCGGCGCGCGACGCAATGCACCATCACATGGACAAGTTCCACCAGCGGTTCAGCGCGAGCTGGCGCCGCACCAAGGCCTCCTGACAAACAAACAAACAAGCGCTGGCAGACACTCACGATGACTCCCTACATCCGACTCCACCCCGCCGATGACGTCGTCATCGCGCGCTCGCAACTGCTCGGCGGCACCGTCGTCGAGAACGTGGCCGTGCGCGGCCTGATCCCGCCGGGCCACAAGATCGCCATGCGCGCCATCGCGCCGGGCGAGCCTGTGCGCCGCTACAACCAGATCATCGGTTTCGCGAGCAAGCCCATCGCCGCCGGCGAGCACGTGCACACGCAGAACCTCGACATGGGTCCGGACAAGGGAGATTTCGAACGCGACTACGCCTTCGGCGCCGACGTGAAGCCCGCGCCCGCCAAGCGCGAGGCCACCTTCATGGGCATCAAGCGCGCCGACGGCCGCGTGGCCACGCGCAACTACATCGGCGTGCTGACCAGCGTGAACTGCTCGGCCACGGCCGCGCGCGCCATTGCCGATCACTTCTCGCGCAAGACCAATCCGCAAGCACTTGCGGCGTTCCCGAACGTCGATGGCGTGGTCGCGCTCACGCACGGCACCGGCTGCGGCATGGACACCGAGGGCATGGGCATGCAGATTTTGGAGCGCACGCTCACGGGATACGCCACGCACCCAAACTTCGCGGGCGTGCTGGTCGTCGGGCTCGGCTGCGAGGCCAACCAGATCAACGCCTGGCTCGCGACCGGCCACCTGGCCGAGGGCGAGAACTTCCGCACCTTCAACATCCAGGACACCGGCGGCACGCGCAAGACGGTGGAGAAAGGCGTGGCGCTCATCAACGAGATGCTGCCGCGCGCCAACGCGGTGAAGCGCGAGCCATGCAGCGCTGCGCACATCACCATCGGGCTGCAGTGCGGCGGCTCCGACGGTTACTCGGGCATCAGCGCCAACCCGGCGCTGGGCGCGGCGGTCGACCTGCTGGTGGCGCACGGCGGCACCGCCATCCTCAGCGAAACGCCCGAGGTGTATGGCGCCGAGCACCTGCTGACGCGCCGTGCCGTGAAGCGCGAAGTCGGCCAGAAGCTGGTGGACCGCATCAAGTGGTGGGAGCACTACACCGCCATCAACGAAGGCGAGATGAACAACAACCCTTCGCCGGGCAACAAGGCAGGCGGGCTCACCACCATCCTCGAGAAGTCGCTGGGCGCGGTCGCCAAGGGCGGCACGAGCAACCTCGAAGCGGTGTACGAATACGCGGAGCCCGTCACCGCGCACGGCTTCGTCTACATGGACACGCCGGGCTACGACCCGGTGAGCGCCACGGGCCAGGTGGCCGGCGGCGCCAACCTGATCTGCTTCACGACCGGGCGTGGCTCGGCGTACGGTTGCGCGCCCTCCCCCTCGCTCAAGCTCGCGACCAACTCGGCGCTTTGGCAGCGGCAGGAAGAAGACATGGACATCAACTGCGGCGAGATCGTGGACGGCACCGCATCGATCCAGGAGATGGGCCAGCGAATCTTCGAACTGGTGCTCGCGACCGCCTCGGGCGCGCAATCGAAAAGCGAGCAGCACGGCTACGGGCAGAACGAGTTCGTTCCGTGGCAGGTCGGCGCCGTGATGTGAATCCATCGACAAGGAACCCCATGGCCACACTCCCCTTCGGTTTCCTCGACGGCACCGGCTTCGAACACCTGGACCGTCGCTTCAAGACCTGCATTCCCGGCCCCGAGCGGGTGCAACGCCTGTGGACCGGTGCGCGCTGGTGCGAAGGCCCCGCCTGGTTCGGCGCGCACCGCACGCTGGTGTGGTCCGACATTCCCAACAACCGCATGCTGCGCTACGACGAGGTCAACGGCACGGTCGGCATCTTCCGCGAGCCGTCGAACAACGCCAATGGCCACACGGTCGACTGCGAGGGCCGGCTCGTGAGCTGCGAGCACCTCACGCGGCGCGTGACGCGCACAGAGCACGACGGATCGATCACCGTGCTGGCTTCGCACTGGCAGGGCAAGCGGCTCAATTCACCGAACGACGTGGTCGTGCATTCGGACGGCGGCGTGTGGTTCACCGACCCGAGCTACGGCATCCTCTCCGACTACGAAGGCCTGAAGGCGGACAGCGAGATCGGCGCCTGCCACGTCTACCGCATCGACCCCGCGAGCGGCGAGGTCGAGCGCATGGCCGACGACTTCGTGAAGCCCAACGGGCTGGCGTTCTCGCCCGACGAATCGCTGCTGTACATCGCCGACACCGGCGCGAGCCATGCGGCGGACGGGCCGCGTCACATTCGCCGCTTCAAGGTGGGCGCCGACGGCCGCACCCTGAGCGGAGGCGAAGTGTTTGCCGAATGCACCAGCGGCCTGTTCGACGGCTTCCGCCTCGACACCGAAGGCCGCATCTGGACCAGCGCGCTCGATGGCGTGCACGCCTACCACCCCGACGGCACGCTGCTCGGCAAGATCCTGCTGCCCGAACGCGTGGCCAACGTCTGCTTCGGCGGGCCGAAGCGCAATCGCCTTTTCATTTGTGCGACCACGTCGCTCTATGCCATCACGCTGAACGCGAAGGGAGTCTGATCCATGTCCAGAACACTGGGGGCCGATGGCCTGCAAGCCACCGTCGCCCGCATCCTCGAAGCCGCAGGCAGCACGCCGGCCGAAGCACAACAGGTGGCCGCCAACCTCGTGCTGGCGAACCTCAGCGGCCACGACTCGCACGGCGTGGGCATGCTGCCACGGTACGTCGACGCGGTGGCCGAGGGCGGGCTGAAGCCGAACGCCGCCGTGCGCGTCAACCTCGACATCGGCACGCTGATGGGGCTGGACGGCCAGCACGGCTATGGCCAGATCGTCGGCGTGCAGGCGATGGAGCTCGGCATTGCGCGGGCGAAGCAGCACGGCAGTTGCATCTTCACGCTCTCGCATGCGCACCACCTGGGGCGCATCGGGCATTTCGCCGAGATGGCGACGGCGCAGGGACTGGTGTCGATGCACTTCGTCAATGTGCTGTCGCGTCCGGTGGTCGCGCCCTGGGGCGGCGGCGACGGGCGCTTCGGCACCAACCCGTGCTGCATCGGCATTCCGCTCGCGGGCGCGGACCCCTTCGTGCTCGACTACGCGACCAGCCGCGTCGCGCAGGGAAAGATGCGCGTGGCGCACAACAAGGGCGAGCGCGTACCCGACGGCTACCTGATCGACGAGAACGGCGCACCGACCAACGACCCCGGCGTGGTGGTCGTGCCGCAGGGCAACGGCCTGTTCGGCGCGCTCATGACCTTCGGCGAGCACAAGGGCTACGGCATGGCCGTGGCGTGCGAGCTGCTGGGCGGTGCACTCACGGGCGGTGGCACATGGCACCGGCCGGCCGACACGGCCCGCACGGTGCTCAACGGCATGCTGACGGTGCTGATCGACCCGGCACGCCTGGGCACGCAGACTTCGTTCGACCAGGAGGCGCGGGAGTTCGTCGAATGGCTGCGGCAGAGCCCGCCGGGACAGGGCTTCGACGAGGTGCAGATTGCCGGCGAACCGGAGCGCAAGGCGCGGGCTGCGCGGCGGCGGGACGGGATCTGGGTCGATGAGGCGACGTGGGGGGAGATCGTCACGGCGGGTGCCAAGGTGGGCATTGCCATCGCGTAAGGGCTTGACGACGGCTAACGGCGCGCGCTTTGCGACTTCTGACTCAGCACGAGCGCGATGCCTCCCAGGATCGCCACGGAGGCGGCCGCCAGCCGCGGCGTGATCGCCTCGGACAGGAACAGCACGCCACCAAATGCGGCCAGCAGCGGCACCGACAGCTGCACGGTGGCTGCCCGCATCGCCGAAAGGCGGCCCAGCACCGCATACCAGACGACATAGCCGAGACCCGAGGTCAGCGCACCGGAAGCCACGGCCAGGGCGACGCCGGTCGCGTCCGCATGAGCGCTTGCCACGAAGCCCAGGCTCAGCGCGAGCGCGAGCGGCACCGCCCGCGTGAAGTTGCGCGCAGTGGCGGCCAGCGGGTCGGCCACGCCGCGGCCGCGCAATGAATACAGGCCCCACGCCACGCCCGCCACCGCCATCAGCACGGCGCCGAAGAGCGGCGGCGCGGAAATCCCCGGTGACACCAGGTACACGAGTCCGACCACCGCCAGGGCGAAACCGAACCATGCAGCAGGCCCGAAGCGCTCGCCGGAGCCCAGACCCGCACCAAGCATCGTGAGCTGAACCGCACCGAACAGGATCAGCGCACCCGTTCCCGCGGGCAGGCTGAGGTAGGCGAAAGAGAAGAACGCGACATAGGCGAACAGCATGGCGGCGGCAAGCCAGTCGGCCCGCCCGGCCACAGACGGCCGTACCCTGAGCCGCACGACGAGCGCGAGCGTGATTGCCCCGGAAACCAGTCTGATGCTGCCGAAGCTGGCGGGATCGATGCCCCGTTGCTGCAGCGCGAGCCTGCACAACAGCGAATTGGCTGCGAACGCGACCATGGCCACAGCGGTAAGGGCGATGGTCTGCAGGAGGGACGGGCCGCGGCGCCCTTCAGACATGGCTTCAGACATGCATCGCCACCATGAAGGCGGCCCAGCCCAGCAACGCGAACCCAAGCGGCGCGCTGAGACGATGGCCCCAGGGAACGTTCTTTTCTACCGCCATGACGGCCGCGAGCAGAAGCATCCAGCCGAGGCTGCCGGTGCCGAGCGCGAACATCAACAACATCAGCGCCCAGCAGCAGCCGACGCAGAACAGGCCGTGGTGCGTGCCCAGCGCGAACGCATGCCTGGCCTGCGCCTGCCCCCGCCAATGCTCGACGACGAAGCTCAGCGGCGTGCGGCACTTCTCCAGGCACCGGTGCTTGAGACGGCTGAACTGGAAGGCTCCAGCCAGCGCGATGGTCGCGGCACCGATCACCCAGCCGTGCCAGGCCAGGGTCGGCGCGCTGGCGAGCAGGGCCAGCACCGCACTGTGGAGTGCGTGCGCCAGCAACCCGAAGGCGCCCCACACCGCCATGTAGCCCAGCCCCAGCAGCACGAGAAGGCGTCCATGGTCCGGGCGCCCCTCGGTCAACCGGTCGAAGGCGTTGAACAACGGAAGCGTCGTCGGCAGCATCATGGCCGCCGTCATGAGAATCCACGAAGCGGCATAGAGCACCATGGGCACGACCACGTCGCCGGCGGGAACGACCTGGCACAGGAACGCGGCCGGCCCCGAGGCGGTCCAGTCGCCGTGTTCGAGATAGCGTCCGTAGGGACTGCGCGCCCAGGCCCACAACGCCATCCACGCGAGCGTGATCAGCGCAGCAAGCACCGGCAGGAACACACGGCGGTGGCGCGAGACGTTGCGCGGCGGCGAGCCGGCCGCCGGGTTCATTGGGCAACCTTCGTGCTTCGCACTGCGGTGCGAACTTGCTTGGGGCGGCCCCGCGCGGCGCTCATGCGTCGAAGACGAAGGTGCTCTGCAGCGCGTTGTGGTTCTTGATGTCGAGGTCGATGCCCAGCGCGGCATTCTTCGAACGGTAGGTCGGGGCCTTGCCGACGAACACCGGCGCGCCCGGAACCGTCGAGAACACGGTGTCGGAAAGGGTGGTCTGGCCGCCGGTCGCGCCGCGGTAGGGCTCGAGTTCGGCGTAGTAGTCCTTGCCGATCTCCAGCTCGCCCTTGCCGTTGTTCACGGTGAAGCGGATCGGCGCCCGCTCGACCGACACGACCTGGCCGATGAGCTTGGCCAGGTCGGCGATCGGTCCGCCGGCCTGCCCGGTGTAGACCTTGAGCAGCGCTTCTTCCTGCTCCTTGGAGGCGCTTTCGTCGACGAAGATCGCCGCCGTCCAGTTGCCTTCCAGGATGTTTCCGGGCACATGCGCCACGGCCGCGATGGTATTGCCGCCGACGTCGATGCCGTCGATCGTTCCCTTGTCGATGCGCCACGCGACGATCGTGTCGCAGGTGCCGTTGTCAGGATCCTCGCCGATCCAGCAGGGACAAAGGACGTTGCAGTTGCATACCTCGAGCAGGCGACCTTCCAGGTGATAGCTCATACGAACCTCCGTTCAAGAAGCCACACGAACACGGACTTGTCGCCGCGACGGGGCGGCAAGGGGCGCTGATCCTACGCTTCGCAACGAAGCAAGTCGAGCGCGGTGCCGGGCTCCGCGCCGTCACCTGGGTACCCTGTGGGCTCGCAGTTCGATCAGCCATCGCCCCGACAGGGACGAATCAAACGATCAAGGCGATCGTTGCTTCGAGGTGCTCGGACGGCGCACGGCGGAAACCCGAGCGCGCAAAGCGCTGGAGCTGCCCGACCACGAAGGCCGTGAGCGCCGCGGCGCGCACCTGGGCGTCGACGCTGGGCGTGGCCGAGCCGTCGGCCGCGGCGGCGCCGCGCAGCACCTGGCGCAGCGTGGCTTCGATCTTGTCGAAGAACTGGTTCATGCGCTGCTGCAGGCGCTCGTTTTCGTAGACCAGCGCATCGCCCACCATGACGCGGGTCATGCCGGGGTTGCGCTCGGCGAACTGGACCAGCAGCGCGAGGATCTTGGCGGCCTGCTGAGCGCCGGTGGCGCCCTCGCGCTCCAGGATCTGGTTGACCAGCGTGAAGACGCTCTGCTCGATGAAGTCGATCAGGCCCTCGAACATCTGGGCCTTGCTGGCGAAGTGGCGGTAAAGCGCGGCCTCGCTCACTTCGAGCCGCGCAGCCAGCGCAGCGGTGGTGACCCGCTCGGCGCCGGGCTGCTCGAGCATGGCGGCGAGCGCCTGCAGGATCTGCACGCGCCGCTCACCCGGCTTGGGGCGCTTGCGCGTCGGGGGGGTAAGCGTGTCCGCAGAGGTCTCTACGCCGGAAGCACTGGTCGTCTCTTCGTTCTGCATGGGAGCGCGTGCAAAGATGTAATCAATTGATTCTCGCACAGGGCTGTGAGCACGCGCCGTCCCGTTCAGCGCGCCCGAATCATCGTCCCGTAAGCCTGGTCGGTCAGGATCTCCAGCAGCATCGCGTGCGGCACCCGGCCGTCGATGATGTGCACCGCGTTCACGCCGCTCTTGGCCGCGTCGAGCGCGCCTTCGATCTTGGGCAGCATGCCGCCCGAGATCGTGCCGTCGGCGAACAGGTCGTCGATTTCTCGCGCGCTCAGGTTGGTGAGCAGCTTGCCGTCCTTGTCGAGCACGCCGGGCGTGTTGGTCAGCAGCATGAGCTTCTCGGCCTTGAGCACGGTGGCGAGCTTGCCGGCGACGACGTCGGCGTTGATGTTGTAGCTCTCGTTCTCCTCGCCGAAGCCGATCGGACTCACGACGGGGATGAAGGCGTCGTCCTGCAGCGCCTTGACCACGCTGGGGTCGATGGAGACGATGTCGCCGACCTGCCCTACGTCATGGTGCAGGTTCGGGTCGGTGCGGTCGGCCAGCTTGAGCTTCTGCGCGCGAATCAGGCCGCCGTCGCGCCCGGTCAGGCCCACGGCCTTGCCGCCAGCCTGGTTGATCAGGCCCACGATGTCCTGCTGCACCTCTCCGGCCAGCACCCATTCGACGACCTCCATGGTCTCGGCGTCGGTCACGCGCATGCCCTGGATGAAGCTGCCCTTCTTGCCGAGCTTGTTGAGTGCCGCCTCGATCTGCGGGCCGCCGCCGTGCACCACCACCGGGTTCATGCCGACCAGCTTCAGCAGCACCACGTCTTCCGCGAAGTCGGCCTGCAGCGCCGGATCGGTCATGGCATTGCCGCCGTACTTGATGACGATGGTCTTGCCGTGGAACTTGCGGATGTACGGCAGCGCCTGGGCCAGGATCTCGGCCTTGTCGCGGGGGGGGATGTTGAGGACGGGGTCGGTCATGGGCGGTCAGGCTCCAAAGCAACAGTGGACGATCAGGTGAGGCTCAAATTCTCGCGCAATCGCGGTGACAGCCGACTGACTGCGCGGGAACACCGTGGAACCGGCTTTGCCGGGCCACACCGGTGTTGTCCCCTGCAAGGGGGTTGGCGCAGCGACATGAAGTGCGCGAAGCCTGGGGGTGTGCCGGTTCACGGGCGCAGCCAGCGCGGCACCTTGAAACGCACGATCATCAGGTACGCGCCCACATAGGTCGTGACAAACAGCAGGCAGAAGAACATCAGCACGATGGTGTTGTTCCAGAACAGCACGGCCGGTACCACCGACAGCGCAGCAAACATCCAGAGGTATGGCGAGGTGCGGTTGTTGCGCGCGAGCAGTTGCCGTGCTTCGTCGTCCGCGAAGGCCACGCGCACGATGCGGCGGAAGATCAGCTGGTGGAAATGCAGTGCATCGGCCGTGCCGGGCGACTGCCCGCGGGCCAGCTTGCGGTAGATGGAGAATAGCGTCTCCCACACCGGGTAGATCAGCAGCAGCATCGGGAACCAAGGCGACACCACGCGGTGGCGCTGCACCAGCGTCACGCAGGCCACGGCGATCACCATGCCCCAGACGTAGGCGCCGCCGTCGCCGGCGAAGATCTTGCCGCGCGGGTAGTTCCACACCAGGAAGCCGAAGGTGGCTCCCACCAGGCAGATCACCATGGCCGCCAGCTGCCGGTCGCCGACCTGCAACGCCACGTGGGAAATTGCCAGGCACACCAGCACGGCGACCGTGCCCGCCAAGCCGTTGTAGCCGTCGATGATATTGAAGGCATGCGGCAGGCCGCCGATGGCCAGGGCCGCGAACAGCACGGTGGCAAAGGGAATCATCGCCAGCCAGCCGTCGACCGTTTCGGAGCCGGTGCGCGCCACGCCCAGCCCAAGCACCCAGCACACGAGCAGCGCAGAGCCGATGGTGAGCCCCAGTCGGTAGCGCACCTTGACGTTCTGGGTGACGTCTTCGACGATGCCGCCCAGCACTGCCGGCGCGATGCACAGCAGCGTGAGCATCGAGGTCTTGACGGGCCACGACACGTTGAACGGATCGGTGCCGGTGACGCCGGCCGCCAGCCATGCCACGCCCATGCCCAGCAGGATGCCCGCACCGCCCAGGCGCGGCACATGGCCTTTGTGGAAGCGCTGAGGCATGTCGGCGCCATAGAGGCGGGCATGCCTGCGCGCGCGGCGCATGAACAGCTGGACCGCGAAAGCGGCGACGAAGAAACTGATGACGATCAGAGCAATCATGTGTGGGAGTTGGGGAACCCTAGAATTCCCGAGCGAAATTAGACCATGCCCACGCCTCCCTC